>JAGWQP010000633.1 GCA_028876805.1 Acidobacteriota bacterium
AGATGCACGATGGCTTCGGAGATCTGGCGAACCAGGTCGCCGCGGTAGTGCGCCGGCTCCAGACCCAGTTCCAGGGCGATTTGCCGGAGTAAGTCCAGAGCCGATCCTGAGGTCCAGTGCAGATACAGGATCTTATAGAGATTGGGATTAAGGCTGGCGGTAAAGGTGCGGGCCGCGGTCGATTTGCCAGCGCCGATTTCGCCGGTGAGCAGGCCGGCGCCGTGATGATCGACAAGGAACTGGAGGCGTGCCTTGACCTGGTTCCAGGCCTGCGAAGCAAACAACTGCCTGGCATCGGGGCTGTCACTGAAGGGAGTTTTCTTGAAACCGAAGAAGGCTTCTACCATGGCGGTTCCTTCTCGTCCTTTTTCTTTATGAGCAGGTCGACGAAGTTGATGCCGGTGGGTTCAGGGTCTGCCGCTGGGGATGGCTTGACCGAGGGCAACTGGGCATTGACCACTGGATCGACGAGTCGCGCGACACCTTCTGGTTTGCCTCGGAAATAGATCTCCACCAGGGCGGGATCGAGAGGATCGAAGCGCGCTTCGATGGTCTCACCGACCAGGTGCGGGGGTGCTTCGTAGAAGCGATTCTGCAGCTGAAAGGTGCAATCGCGGCGCACCAGGCGATCCAGACGGTGAAAGAAAAGGCGACGGAAGTCGGTGGCCGGAGGCAGTTGGCGGATGTGCTCGATGTCGCGCTGCCAACGCAGCAACGGTGTGGTCCCCAGGGAGCTGTGCTCCGTGCGGTGATAAACGTCGAGCCACGCCCACAGACGCTCGTTGAGTTCTTCCAGGGTGAGCGTTTGTTTGCGATCCAGATTGTTCAGGAATTGGTCCCGACACGAGCGGAAGAACCGCTCGATCTTCCCGCGGCCTTCGGGCTGAAAGGGAGGAGTGTGCACGATCAGCATGCCGAGGGAGGCCGCAATCCTTGCCAGCTGTGTACTGCGATAGATCTTAGCGTTATCCATATAGAGCCGGATAGCGGGGCCGCGACTGGCGACCGCCTGGCGCAAGCAGTCCAAGCAAGCGTCTAGACCCTGGGTGGCGTAGAACTGGGCATGCGGGATGAGCCGGCTGGCGTCATCGAGGATGGCATGCAGCAGAGCCTGCATTTTGCCGCCGCCGGGACGCTGCACATAGGGGCCATACAGCATGTCCGATTGCCAAACCTGGTTACTGTATTCGGCTTCGAACTTCTTGTGCGCCTGCGGAGCGAGCAGCTGACGTTCCGAGAGGCCGCGCTGTTTGAGGAAGCGGTAGAGAGTCGAAGGGGAGATTCCCGCCTTGTCCCGGCCTGCCGACAGAGCCAGCTCGCGTAACAGAGTGGTGCCGGTGCGATGCGGATTTTCGCGTTTGAGCCGTTCGATCAGATTAGCCAGCTGAGGGGCGATGGTGCGCGACTTGCCGCGGTCGCGCCGAGGTTGGGGCGCCAGAGCTTCCAAGCCGCCGTGGCGATAGCGAAGCGCCCAAGCCAGTAACGTGTCCTCGCCAATCGACGTACGTTTGGAATGGGGGATGTCGAAGTGGCGGGCAGCGATTTCCTGGGCCTGGCGCGTGAGCTCGCCACGAGGCAGGGGTTCCAGCACTAACGATGCAATCACGCCATACCGGAAGAGCGCGATTTTCTCGGCCTTGGCATCCATCCAGATGACCTCCTGGGTCAGAAGCATAAGACCGAGAGCCGCGCCGGCTCCAGACAAAAGCTATGTGTGCGGCCTCAGGCGGGCGGCGTCGCCGGCTGGACCGTGGCTATCCGACCGTCTGGAGCGAGAAAAGCCGGCCAGCCCAACAAGTGGAACCGCAGATCAGCAAACAGAAAGCGGTGGGCAGTGATCCAGCCGATGGCCTCGAGCATGTGCAAGGCACGCTCGATGAAGCTCGAGGCCGCCACCGGTGCGGTCAACGCCGCCAGCGCCGCGCACAGAGCCACGGCCTGCTTCCGGAACCGGCGTACCCAGAACTGACCGCGCTGGTAGGGCATGCTCGGTAGCCCGGCCAATGCCGCGGCGGCCACTAAGCTGTGGCCGTCCCGCAGCCGGGCCATCAAAAACAGCGCCATCACCGTAACGCTGAAACGCAGGTACGGCAACGCGAACTGCGGTAATAAAGAAACCGTACGCCGACAGAAGCGACACAGGTAGCGGCGCACACGGATCGATCCGTCAAACCCCGCATCCACCAGCGTGCGGCGGTAGAAGCCATGTGCGGTCAGCCCCCACGCCGCCTGGCACTGCGGACAGTGATCTGGCCGATAACGACTCGGGTCGGCAATCTCTTGGTCGTACTGTTGGATAGACCCAGCGAAGGGGTGTAGTAGGATTTGCACAAGACCTCCTTGGGGAGTTGGCGTTAGCGGAAACTCCCGAGAATGGTCTACTGTAAAACGCACCTGCCAGGAACGGAGAAGACATGCTCTCTTGGGTGGCCATGGATCGCATCGTGGAAAAACAGCGCGCCGGGGATGCAACCCACCGCCAGCAGTCCGAGAGAAAGGTGCTGCGCTCGGATGCCCAGCTACTCAGCGATGACGACCTGCTGGCCAAGCTGCGGTCTTTCGGCATCGAACTGGACCGTCCTGCGCTGGAACGGCTTTGCCTCAAAGCACTCTCGGCCGAGGAAATTGCCACGCCGTTGCTCGACCAGCGCACCTTCCACGGCCGGCCAGCGGAAATGGAAAGCGACTGGATCTGGGTGTGCCTGACGGCGTTATGGCAGCGCTGGTTTCCGGACCAACCTGGTTTCGAGTTATTGGATGACAAGATGCAGGCCGGATATGACTTACGGGGCCCAGAAGGAGCCCCGGCCGGTTGCCGCGTCTGGCTGGAGGCGTGGCGAGACGTGCTCGGTTTGCTAGATAAAGGGAGCCTGCCATCGATCCATGCGTTCGACCAACGGTTTCGAGGATCGCAATCGCTGTTCAATTGGATTCAGGATCTGGAAGACGCGTTATGGAATGCAGGACTGGAGGACCGGCAGTTCCTGACCGCCCGGATCGCGGTGTGTGAAGAAGGGCTACGACGTTTTCCGGCGGAAGATGAGCTGATGACCGAGAACCGGCGGCGCGCCTTGGCGGAGTCGTACTTCGAACTGGGCGAGAGCGGCAAAGCCGAAGCGCTCTATCGCGATTGGTTGCAAGCCGATCCGCGCTGGGGATGGGGCTGGATCGGCTGGTCGGATGGCTACGGATTCCTGCGCAAAGTACGGGACTGGCCTCGAGCCGAACAGATTCTGCGCGAAGGGCTGGCCGTCGAGCTAGTCAGGGATCGCCTCGATATACTCGAACGGCTGGCCGATGTCTGCGACGAGCAGGGACGCAAAGGCGAGGCGGCCCAACTGCGTAAGGAGGCGAAACGAAGTGTCGCCGCCGCCAAAGTCACCAGACCAAAGATCGGGCGCAATGAACCGTGCCCGTGCGGGAGCGGCAAGAAGTTTAAGAAGTGCTGTGGCGCTTGAAACGTGTCATCCCCGCCCCTGAGTCTCACACTGCCGCCCCTCGATTTCGCACGGATCGTTCCACCCCAAGCAAACCTAATCTGAAAAAACCGGCCCGTGAAGATCGGATCGATCGCGGCGGATTACAGTGATGGGTTATCGCTACCCAGGCACCAACGAGAAGGCAGCGATTGAACTATACCCAGTGACGGGCAAGAAGGCGGTTGCTGCGGCTAAAGCAATGGGGCTTGCGGGCTCCGGCATTCCCACGCTGCTTTTTACGGGCGACAACAAGCGCGGCTTAGGACATCTAGTAG
>JAGWQP010000634.1 GCA_028876805.1 Acidobacteriota bacterium
ATTGTCAACCCCACTACCGTCCTGGCGGTTCGCTATGGGTTCAACCGTTTTCCGAATGACACCAAGGATCATAGCCTGGGCTTTAACCTGACCTCCCTCGGTTTCAGCCCGGCTCTGGCGGCTTCTATTCCCCGGCCGACTTTTCCGATTGTCAAATTCCAGAACTATTATCCCGGCGACTACATGGTTACCAACCTCAATAACAACTATTTCGTACCTTACTCCAGAAATGTTGTTGGTCTGATCTCGAAGTATATCGGCCGCCACAGCTTGAAAGCCGGTGCGGATTGGCGCAGCATCAGCAACGATGGCATCGATTATGATGGCAACCAGGCCTCACTGTACTTCGAATTTGACGATCGTTTCACGCGGCAGAATGCGGCCAAGTCCGGCGGCGGCTCCGATATTGCCAGCCTCCTGCTCGGCTATCCAGCTTACGCCTCGGGATTCAGGAGCACCAAGCTCTTCGAGAACGTTCAATATACCTCGGCGTTCTTTCAGGATGACATCCGTATCAACTCCAAGCTGACAGTCAATGCCGGCCTACGCTGGGAACACGAAACCGGTCTGCGGGAAAGAAACAACAACCTGATCGTGGGCTTCGATCCGAATGCGCAGAATTCGCTGGGCGCGAGGGTCGGCGTTCCGGTGCGGGGAGCCGTGGAATTCGCCGGCCAAAACGGCTATCCTACGCAGACCGGCAACGCCGTTTTCAATAAGCTCTCACCCCGCTTTGGCCTGGCCTACCAGATCAACTCCAAGACGGTAGTCCGCGGTGGTTGGGGTCTGTTTTGGGCCCCTTCGATCAGCCTGAATTCTCCATACACGCCGGAAGGCGCGACGGCCACCACGCTGCCGCTGCCGAGCAACGACGGATTTAATACCCCGCTGATCCAGCTTTCCAATCCCTTCCCGAATGGGCTGGCTGCGCCCGTGGGCACCGCCAATGGCGACGCGACCGGACTCGGCATCGATCTCTCGGTGTTCGATCGGAACTCGCGTTCGACATATATCGAACAGTTCTCATTTGACATACAGCGAGAACTGCCGGGCAATGTCGCGGTATCGGCGGCTTATGTCGGGTCGCGCAGTTATCACCTGGTTCTCGGCACTCCCGCTCTCAATATCAACCAACTGGAGCCGAAATATATGTCGCTGGGAACGGATGCTCTGGCGCAAAAGGTCGCTAATCCCTATTACGTTCAGGGCGGACCGGGAATTATTGGCAGCCAGCAGATTTCACGGGCCCAATCGCTTCGGCCATTTCCCGCCTTCGGCGACATCAAGCTGATCTACTCAGATCAGAACCTGGCACAGTATGACTCCGTGGTGCTGCGCGCACAGAAGCGCTACTCGAATGGGACCACTTTCCTGACGTCCTACACCTACTCGAAGAACCGCGGCCGCAGTGCCGGCGGGTTTGGCGTCCCTGGCGTGTCGGGCAGCGACGTCAACGCCGGCAGCACGGGACCGCAGAATGTGTACGATCTCCAATCGGAATGGGGTCTATCGATCTTTGATGCCACACACCGGCTGAGCATGACTGGGTCGTATGAGCTGCCATTTGGGCGGGGCAAGCACTTTCTCGGTAGCGCCAACCGGGCGGCCGATCTGGCGGCCGGCGGATGGATACTGAATGTGGTCAGCGTGTACTCGTCGGGATACCCGCTGGTCATCAAGCAGAGCACGAACAATAATGGACAGTACCTGTTCAGCGCTAGCCAGCGTCCGAACGCTACGGGCATCTCAACCGCGACTTCCGGCGACATCGGCCAACGCATCGATAACTGGATCAACCCGGCGGCGTTCTCTACGGCTCCTGCGCTGACATTCGGCAACGTGAGCCGCACGATTCCCTTGCGCGGGCCAGGACTAGCCAACTGGGACATCTCGTTATTCAAGAACTTTACGATTCGGGAGGGCGTCAAGGCGCAGTTTCGCCTGGAAGGGCTGAACGCCTTCAATACACCGTACTTCCGCTCTCCGAATATTTCACTCGGGACCACAAGCTTCGGGAAGGTGCTCTCGCAGGGCAACTTTCCGCGGTTCGTGCAAATTGGGGGACGATTGTACTTTTGAAGAAACGGCGGCTCAAAGCCGCGGTTCCTTCCCGGCGCGGAATACACGCTGTCCTTGCGTGCGCAAACTTGTCACTACTGGTCTTCTTCGCCGTTCCCCTCCCCTGCTGGCGAAGTCCAGTCGGCATCGAGGAGCACCATGAGTGGCTGGTCGACCGGTCGATAAACGGACTGCGGACGGCGGTTTTTCCCGAAGTCTCTTTTCAGCGCGGGAATCTCTGAGAATTTCCGCACGGGGCCGCGCCGCTTGGCGGCCCAACTTGCGTTTTTCGAGCGGGGCATCATCCCCCAATGTCTTGCGCACGAGTTTGCTGGTAACGGTTCGATCCTTCCCGAATGGCTCGGCGTGCCGAGATGAGGCGGATCACATCCCGAGAATCGTATAACAGCCAATTTGTAGCGCCTGCGGAGCTTGTGACCATCCTTCGCACGGTTGACGTTCAGGGTAATCCCTACGTGCGAAATTGGCCAAAAGTTAGACTGTCGTTGCATCTCAGGAAAGGTCATAATATTCCAAGTGCCGTCTGAAAAGAAACGGCTGCGCAGCGCCTTTTCCTTCACGCTGTCGGCTCTGTTGCACGGCTCGGTTCTGGCTTGGGTGGCGCTCGGGCCCCTGGTACCTGAGGCACGACTGGCCAGCGCGTACGATCAGCTGATCCGTCCCCTGGAAAGCAAGCTCATTTGGTACGACCTTCGGAAGCGCCTGCCCGAGATCACGCCGCCGCGCCGGGACCCGCGCCCGACTCGTGCGAATTCGCGGTCACAGCAGACCTTGGTGGCGGGACCGCAGGATAGTCAGCGTCCACCGCAGTTGATTTGGACGCCCGCTCCCGAAATCGCGCCGCAACCGATCGTACAAGCGCCAAACATCGTCGCCCTAGTTCCCCCGGCCCGTCCTGTGAAACCATTTAGCGCTCCGGCCGAGCTCATTCGACGCGAGGCTCCCGAACCGACGTTGCCGGATGCGCCTTCCATCGCTGTGGCTGAGGTAAAACCTGTAGACTTGCCACCGCCGGAGCGCCCTCGCCGAGTGTTCACTCCTCCGCCAGAACTCATCCGGCGCGAGACTCCCCTACCCACGCTGCCGGATGCGCCTCGCTTGGCCTTGGCGGAACTCAAATCGGTAGCGTTGCCGCCCCCGGAGCGTGCCCGGCCCCGCGCCTTTACTCCGCCGCCGGAAGCACAACCCGCGGCTCCCAGACCTGCGCTACTGGCAGCGCCGGAGATCACCGCCGCACTGGATCGCAAGATTTCCGGCTCGACGCTGCTACCTCCCATCCAGCTGGCGCGGAAAACCTTCATTCCGCCCTTCGAGGCCCCGCACGCGTCGCCCACACAGAACTTGCCGGCGGCGCCGCAAATCGCCACGCACGCCCCTGTCAGCTCACCGGCATTGCCGGGGGCGGCCATGGCGCGGGCGGTCCGGCCGTTCGCCGCGCCGGTAGAAGCGAAGCGTTCATTATCAGCTCAGCCCGCAAACTTGCCGGCGGCGCCGCAAATCGCAGCGCCGGCGCCTGCCAGCTCTCCCGTACTGCCCGCGATGACGATGGCGCGAGCCGTGCGGCCCTTCGCCGCGCCTGAGAAAAAACCAAGCCCCGAAACCAGGCCGGTTCCTTCGCTCGCCGACGCGCCGACACTCTCGTCCGCCAACCACAACTCGGATGCGGCTTTCGCCATTGTCGGATTGTTCCCCGCGCGCACGAAGGAAATTCCGGCGCCGAAGGCGTCGCAGCAAGCCGGCTTTTCGGCGGGACCACAGCCCCGCCGCGATGCCGGAGATTCCACCGTCCAGCCCGGCCAGCTCACCGTGCCGGGCTTGTTGGCGCGCACGGGCGCTCCCCAGCCGCAGCCCAAGCTGACGGCCAGCTTGGAGGCGCCCACGTCCAGCCGAAACCTCGCGGTCGCGGCGCGCTCGGTCCAAGCGGTGGGTACGCCGGCCGAACCGGAGATGCGGGTCACGCCCACCGCCCCCGATCCGCGGCTGGCAGGACGGGTTGTGTATACGGTTGCGA
>JAGWQP010000635.1 GCA_028876805.1 Acidobacteriota bacterium
AGTTAATCATTTCAACCAAAGACTAGCACTCTCCGCCGCGAATGATGGTTGCCCGGCGAAGGTTCTCCGGCTGAGAACAGTCCCCATTCTGCTCTCCGTGAACCGAACCAGCGAGGCTGCAAACAGATAGCCTACTCTACCTATTTCGATTTCTTAGCAGCTTCCCCTTCGACTACGCGAGCTCCACGAAGAGTGTTCGCCAATCCATAGTTCGCTTCGTGACAGGCGTACTCGTAGATTTGGCCGTCAATCTTCGTAATCGGCACCTCTCCCGACCAAGCCTTGGTCCACATTCCAGGGTCTTCTATCGTGAACTGGTATAGGATCGTATCGGGATCGACGCGCGTGAAACGTTCGATCACGTGCAGGTTCTGGGCGCCTGGGAACGGATGCTGGTCCGTGAAGTTGGTGGTATCGACGACCAAGGTGTCGCCCTCCCAATGCCCCACCGAATCTCCCAACCACTGCCGGATGCGGTTGGGCAGATGGGGACGGCCATCGGTCGGAATCACTCGGACGTCGTGGATCATCTCCGTTTCCACTGCCATGTACCCGCGTCCCTGAATAATCTGCAGATTGCTGTTGTAACCGGCGGGTAGCAAAGGCGGCCCCACACTGCCGAAGACCAGACAGCGCGAGCCGAGCGGCCGGTCCTTGACACTATCGAACTCATGTCCCTTGGCCAGGGCAGCCCGTTCCGCGTTTCGCTTAGCCGCCTCCGGCGTCAGTGCGGGAATGGTGCCCTCAGGTCCAACGATCAGAGAGGTCCGGCGATTCCAGACGAGCTTGGCCTGGGCGCGGTCCAGTGCATACTCGGCGAAATCGTAGTGGACATCTGCAGCCGTGCCCGGCTCTGTGGGACGTCCCTCCTCTTCATTCAACGCGAGCCGCGAACCTTCCTTTCTCTGATTCTGGGCCAACTCCGCTTCGGTGTAGAACTCTTTTGCCATCAGGTCCTTGGGCCGTTGTAAGGGCGTTGTGGTGTTGTTAGTCCAAACTCCCTGAAGGTCGGGCACCCCATCCGGCGTGCGCGGCGCGATCCATGCGTTTCTGGAGGTTGCCGCCTTGACGGACGGTGACGCGGGCGCCGGGACCTGACCCGCGGCTGGCTTGACAGGCGACAACACAACCGAAAGGGCAGCCAGAAGAGCGGCTGAGGGCAATATTCGAAAGTCCATTGTTCCTCCCCAAAACATTGTCTTACTTTTCCGGCCGGACGGAGGAGATTCGCCGGCGACGAAATGGCTTGCTTCCGTACGCCCGAGCGCCGCGCGTGATGATGGCTTGCGCAGCCCTACACTTTCGTGGAGGTTGGCGTGGTTTGTGTCGACCATAACCTTGCACCGTGTTGAAACCGCCGCGCCAGACATCTGGCGCAATTCGAAGGCCGCGCGCCGGCCTTCGCGGGAAGCCTTCACGAACTCCGGC
Organism: Acidobacteriota bacterium; assembly: GCA_028876805.1. GTDB lineage: Bacteria > Acidobacteriota > Terriglobia > Bryobacterales > Bryobacteraceae > PSRJ01. The sequence continues at coordinate 1,429 of JAGWQP010000635.1, forward strand.
TGCTCTGCCAGTGCAGCAGGGTGGCGACTGAGATTCCGACGGAACGGGCAGCCTCTTCAACATCCCCTGTAGCCGTCTCTCCCGCGAAACTAGTTTCATGTGGTTTCACAGACGACTTTGCAGCCGCCGCCAACTCAAACCGAGGCTCAAAAGGGTGTGCATCAGCGTTGCTATCGTAGCGGTCCTCTACCGGCCTGGTTCGTGCCATTCTATAAGTGCTATGGCGCTGTTTGCTGTCATTCGAACACGTGGCCGCACCTGGCTGTCTGATCGGGGTCTAGAAGCCCAACAACACTGGCGAGAGCATGCCGATTTCATGAACAGGCTTGCGGAGGAAGGCTTCATCGTTCTCGGCGGCCCCCTGGAAGGCACGCGGGACGTTCTTCTTGTCGTGCGGGCCGAGAGCGCCGAAGCAATCAGTCAACGGCTCGAAAGCGATCCCTGGACGCATCTGGAACTGCTCCGAATTCTCTCGATCACCCCTTGGACAGTACGGCTTGGCACACCCCCCTACGCTGCCTAAGGATCCTCTGTCGATTCGACACCCCACGGGTTTCTCGGTTCAACGTTTACGGCCGCCGACAGGATCTTGTGATCGAATCTAAGAAGGACCGACGATGGCAATCAAGCCACCAAAACGGTATGCTCCAAAGACTGAGCGGGCGGTCATACAGTGGCTCTTCGATTCTGACCCCTCGATCCGCTGGCAGGTGATGCGGGACCTGGTTAGTTCGCCGGCAGAAGAAGTCGCGGCCGAGCGCGCGCGGGTTGCTACCGAAGGCGCTGGAGCAAGGCTGCTTGCTCTCCAGGCGGCCGACGGGCGGTGGGGCGGCGCGGCATGGAACCGCGGGTGGAACTCCACCCTGCACGTCCTCATGCTGTTGCGGGACCTAGGGCTTGATCCAGCGAGCGACCAGGCACGCCGCGCAACGGACCTTGTCCGCGACCGGGTAACGTGGAAGGGGTGTGGCCCCCAGGAGTGTGAGCTCAATGCCTTCTTTGACGGCGAGGTCGAGCCTTGCATTAATGGGCAGGTCGCGGCGGTCGGCGCTTACTTCGGACAAAACGTCCGGAGCCTCATCGCTCGACTGCTCGCCGAACAGTTGCCCGACGGCGGCTGGAACTGTGAGGCCGCCAGCGGCTCGACCCGGTCGTCGTTTAACACAACGATCTGCGTGCTTGAAGCCCTGCTCGCATATGAACGCGCCGGCGGGGGCAGCAAGGAGATTATCGAAGTCCGCCTCCGCGGGCAGGAGTACCTTCTCGAGCGCCGCCTCTTCCGCCGCCGGTCGACCGGCGAAGTAATCGAGCGAGATCGCAAAGGCGGCTCTGAGTGGACCCGTTTCGCGTTCCCGACGTGGTGGCACTACGACGTGCTGAGGGGACTCGAGTACCTGTGCAGCGCCGGCGTTGCGTACGATGAGCGGATGG
>JAGWQP010000636.1 GCA_028876805.1 Acidobacteriota bacterium
ACCATCGGTGTGCGCACCGTGGACTTCTCGGTCCCCTGGAATTGGCACCAACTCGGCCCAGGCGATTTTGATTTCACCGGGCGCACCAGCCCGCGGCGGGATTTAGTCGGTTTCATCCGCATCCTGCGCAAGCTGGAATTGTGCGGCTGGGTTCGGCCGATGCCACCAGTCGCCGGATGGGTCAACGCCGGCTGGCCAGCAGTCACCCCCGACGACGCGGCGGAACGCGTCTGGGTCAAACAGCTGGAGGCCCTTCTCGCGCCCCAAACCGAAAAGCATGGCGGACCCATCGCCTTCGTAGAGGGAGGAGCCCTGGCCATCGATGTGGGCGCCCCGCCGCCCCCGGTGACCGTGGTCTCCGCGACCGATCCCGCCGCATTGGCGCGGAGCCGCGCCGCGCTGGCTTTGGCGCGCGGCGCAATCGTCTGGACCGACGTCGAAGACCTGATCTATCCCGCCGGTTGGGAGTCGAGTTCAACCGCCCTGCTGCATAAGGGCGCAGTGAGGTTGAGCGGAGACGAGCGGCCAGCCTCGGTGGCACTGCGGCGCGAGGCCGCGTTGCTGCGCAATTGGGCCCGTTTGTTCGGCGCGATGCGGCCGGTCGCGCTGCCGAAACCGGCGGCGGGCAGGCTGCCTGGTGGCGTGACGGCGGCCGAGTTGGTCTCGAGGCAGGCCTCAGCGGTCAGCCTAGTCAACCGAAGTCGACAGCCTTTTCGCGACGATCTGCCGGTCTTCGAGCCCAAGAGCGGGCACACGCTGATCATACCGGCGGTTTCCGTTCCGGCTGGCCAGGCGCTTTGGCTTCCGCTCGATGTGTCACTCGGCACCGGCGGGCTATGCCGTGAATGCTCCAGCTTTTCCGCCGCCGAACACATCGTCTACGCCACCGCGGAACTTCTCACCGTGGAATTCGAGAACGGTATCCTGGCCATGGAATTCGCGGCGCCCCAAGCAGGTGAAATCATCCTGCAACTGGCCCGGGAACCGGTCGGGCCTTTGCTGGCGGCCGGCAAGCCCACCAAGTTCGACTGGGACGAGCACACGCTGCGCGCGCGCCTGCCGATACCCGCCAGCAAAGCCGCCGGCAACCGCGTGCGCATCGGACTCGCCATTGAAGCGCCGGATACCTCCGCCTTTTTTAGCGAAGCGCGCCGGCTCATTATCGGGCAAAACAACGTGCTCTCGACGGTCTATTCCTCGGCTTTGGTGGCGTCCCGCTCGCGCTTGCGAACGCCCGAGGGCTTTACCGCCACCCCTTCAGAAAAATCGCCCAATGAAATCGATTATACGGTCAGCGTTCCCCCCGACGCTCTGCATGGCGACTTCGCTTCGCTCGCCCTGGAGGCGGACGGCACCCCGCTCGGTCGCGCACACCTGCAACTGTTGCGCGCGGCCTCCATCCGATTGACTGAAGCCTTAGGCCTGCATTTCGGCGGCGAGACGCGCCTGCCGGCGGATCCACCCACGGCTCCCGTCGACACCCGGTCCGGCGGCAACCTGGAGATCATTATCCGCAACAATTCCCAGCAGATCCAGACTTACCATCTGGAAGCGATCGGAGACGGGCTCGAGTTCCTTCCGGCGCGAACGGAGATCTCAGTCGGAGCGGTGGATGAGCGGCCTATCTCATTTCGCGTCTTCGGAAATCAAGGGGAGACAGGTCTGCGTGACTGGCGGCTGCGGGTCACAGGTGGCACCGAGGCAACTTTGCCCATGCGCGTCGTTCTGCTGCCCCGCGGCGGCACCCTCGCCTGGACCGCGGACCTCGATGGCGACGGATCTCCGGAATGGGTGTTGGAATCGCAAAAGGTGCGCGCGGTTTTCTCGACGCGCGATGGCGGCCGATGGATGGATCTGACCTGGAAAGACACCGATGTCAATTTCCTGGCCGAGGACGGCGCTTTTGTTCAGCCCGGGCCGGTCGAAGTCCGTGCCGCCGGAGATACGTTGGAATTCAGCGGAAACGGATGGTTGCGCGTCGTGCGGCTCGCCGATTCTTCGCTCACCATCGAGCAGAAACCTGCGCTTCCACACAATTCGGCACTGCCCCAAACCATCGGAAATGTAAGCCTGGCCGTCGACCGGGACTCGCCTTCCAGGGTGGTTTATAGCTTTCGCCAGTCCTCTCGCTAAGCCGGCGGCCGCCTATAGCGTGCGGGCTTGTCCGCCCGGCTCAGCAGCCCGCAAGGCGGCGAAGACCTCCCCTACAACACACGCGGCTCGACCGCCAGCAAATCCTGAAACTCAGGCAGCTTGCGCAACGCCTCGAACTCCGGGTCCTCGGTCAGTCTTTTGCGGTCCTTGAAACCCTCTTCAAGGGCTTTGCGCACGTACTGCATGGCCAGTTCGTTGCGGCCCGTCTTCGCATACATCTTGGCGAGGTAATAGTGAAACTTGGCGCGCTCCTCAATGTTTCGATCTTCGAGCAGGGTGCCGTAGTTGCTGCGATGCTCGAAGACGTCCGGGTCGATGGCCAGCGCCTTCTGGTAGGCGTCGGTGGCTAGTTCGTACTTCTTTCGCGCAAACAAGGCCGTGCCGAGGTTACTGTAAATCGAAGCTGAATTCGGCGACAACCGTAGCGCTTTCTGGTAATAGCCGATCGCCCGGCGATAGCTCTTCCTGGCGTAATAGACGGTGCCGACATTGTTCATCGCCTCGGCGTAGTCCCGATTCAGTTTCAGGGCACGCTCATAATACTTCCGGGCGCTGTCGAGTTGCTGCAACTGATGGTAAGCGATACCCACCTTGTTGTAGATGACCGCACTCTTCTGGGTGTCAGCCTGGAAGGCGTCGATGGCCTCGCGGTACATCTTGCGCGCCATCATGATGTCGCCCCGCTCTTCCGGTGTAAGCGCGCGCACGGGAGCTGGCGTTTGCCGCGTCTTGTCGACCAGAGAAGTTTCAGTTTGGGCCAGACCGAACCAGCAGGCCGGTATGCCGGCAAGGGCGATGAACAAGGGTCTGGAAACCATGACAACCCCCAGGATTATTTAAACACACCCAGCAACCTGTGGAAGAGACCTTTCTTCTCGGGCTTCGGATTCTGGGGAGGAGGAGATTCCTGTTGCGCGATCTCGCGTCGGGCGGTCTCCGGCCGCCGCGCCGTGACCTGCGGGAGGGGACGGCTTTCGGGTGTCCCACGCAGACCATCATCGGATAGCGCAGGTTTAGAGACTGGCGGAGCCGT
>JAGWQP010000637.1 GCA_028876805.1 Acidobacteriota bacterium
AATGGTTCGGGGAGGTGCGCCAGGTATTCCTGGATGGCCGCAGCGTACCAGCAAACCCCAATCCGACCTGGTTGGGATACTCGACGGCGCGGTGGGATCGGGACACCCTGGTGGTGGAGACGACGGGGTTCAATGGTAAAGCGTGGCTCGATGGCGCTGGGCATCCCGCAACGGAAGACCTTCGCATTACTGAACGCTACCAGAGGCGTGATGTGGGTCATCTGGACGTGACACTTACGATCGATGATGTCAAAGCTTACACAAGGACCTGGGTGGTTACACTTCATCTGCACCTGCTTCCGGATACCGAACTGTTGGAATTCGTGTGCAATGAAAACGAGCGAGACTTGAGACATCTCAACTGAGGGCGGCTGATAGTCCCGCGTTTTCAATCTGGTGGCATTTCGGTCGGCCCGAGCCTGGTGTTCCCCTTATCTTGGTTACTTTTTGGAGGCTGCGTTCTCGAGAAGAGCGCGAATTTCCGCGGCCGGCCCGCGAATCTCCGCAGCCGGCGCGCCGGCAACGGGTACCAGATCGATTGGCTTGTGGCCGCCGGCATCGAGCACGCCGGGGGTGGCGCCCTTCTCCAGCAGGTAGCGAACAACATCCTTATTGTCCTTCTGGGCTGCTACGTGGAGAGCCGTCATGCCTTCGGTGCCAGAGGGCGCGCGCGAAATGCGCATGGAATATGTCAGTGTTCCGGTGACCTGAGCATTAATATTCGCGCCGTGCTGGAGGAGCAGATCCATGAGCGCCGGATTCGGCGGCCCGCCAGCGCTGGTCGAAGCGGCGAGGCCCGTTCCAAGCCCGCCAAATCCCACACCAGCCGCAATCAGGAAGGGGGTGAGCCCCATCCCTACGATATTGGGCGACGCGCCCTTCTCGAGCAGGACTTGAGCTACCTCGATGTCGTTGGCTATGACCGCGCGCATCAGGGGCGTGCAGCCCGTATTTAGAAACTCCTCGACGAAGCGACCGCTGTTGCCGCCCCGGCTGGGCCGGTGCATATTGAGCTGGGGATTCAGATCGACACCGGCGGCCAACAGCGCGTCGATGACGTCCATGCTGGAAACGCTGGACGCCGGGGAAGGGCCGCCGCGGCCTCCGCGACCACGCCCCAATGCTCCGCCGCGCGTTGGCGCGACGACCGCGGCCTTTCGATCAATCGCAATGTAGAGCGCGGTCCGGCCCCACCAATCCCAGACGCCGGGATTGGCGGCGCGATCCAGCAGCAGCTTGGCAACGCTGTTATGGTCGTTATCTAGGGCCAGCATCAGCGGAGTCACGCCTTCCGGCGTCGGCATGTTCACATCGGCGCCGGCTGCGATCAGGGCATCGACGCACTGATAGCAACCGTTGCGCGCCGCATAGAGCAATGCGGTGAGTCCCCCGACGGGACGATACTGCGCGCGGGGCTCCGACGTAATCTGGCTCTCCCAATCGCTCGACAGCGCGCGAGGCTTGAAATCGGCGCCTTTCGAAAGCAGCAGCTTCACCATCTCGCCGGCATTCCTGGACGCGGTGGCTGCCCACATCAGCGCCGTCTGTTGGTGAAACGTTTCCCGTGCGTTGACGTCAGCGCCGGCCTGAATTAGCATTTTGACCACCGGGAGTTCCCCGGTTTTGATCGCCTGCATCAACGCCGTTTCGCCATCCTGGTTGGGCGTATCCGGCCGGGCGCCGGCGTCCAACAGCGCTTTCACCATGCGGGCGTCGCCCAGCTTGGCGGCTTCGGCGAGCGGAGTGGATCCGAACTCGTTGCTTACGTCGACCCTCGCTTTCCTGGCGATCAGCGCGTCGAGGACTTCATAGTCGACGCGGTAGACGGCCCAGTGGACGGGGTGGGTGCCGTCGGGTTGAGCCTCATTCACGTCTGCTCCGGCACGAATTTTTTCAAGCGCGGCTTTTCGGTCACCGGATTGAATGAGGGTGGCAAGCTGAGCCTTCCGCGGCTGCGCCCAGAGCGGCGCGGCAGCCACACAGAGAATTGCGGCGATTATACGACCGCTCCCTGACGGTCGCGGCTCAGACAACGTTCGGGTCGAGTTTGTCATGATGAGCCCAGAGCCCTTTAGCGGCGTCATATAGGAACCTGTACGGATCTTCCCACCTGCGGGGAAGGCCGTTCAGAAGGCCTTCCTCGAGCATCTCCTTGGGACCTTTGCCTTCGCGCACCTCTTTGAACAGGCGCGCGCGAACCTCTTCCATCAGGTCGCGCTCGGCCTTGAATTCCGCCCGCGTCATGACGGAACCGTACGCGGGCACGATCCGAGTCTGATCATCGCTGAGCTTGAGCAACAGATCCATCGCGTCCACGCGGCCGCCGATCCAGGCGCCGGTGAAGTAATCGAGCGCGGGATCTCGCACGGGCGATGCCACGTCGCCCACAGCCAGAACATTCGAATTCTTGAAGTGAACATAGATGTCGCCGCTCGTGTGCGCCAGAAGGAGGTACCCGTAGTCGACCTGCTCGCCGCCTATATTCAGAGTGCCGATGGTTCGAAAAGTCTCGGTGGGGAAGGCCGTCTTGGGACGCGCTTTTTCGTAGCGGTCTTGAGCCGGAACCCAATAGTCGGTCGACATCCACTGGCGGGTGCGCTCGTGCGCGATGATCTTCGCCGCCGCCTGAGCGAACAATTCGTTGTTGCCGGTCTGATCGAGGTGATAGTGCGTGTTGAAAAGGGTCTGCACTTTCGCGGCGCCAGTGAACTCCCTGAGCTCGGCCATCACCAGGGCATCCGATTTCGGGACGCCGCTATCGACCAGCACGAGGCCATCGCCTGCGGAGAAAGCGACCACATTCGCACCACCTGCATACACCACCGCAAGCTTGTCACTCAGGCGGTGAACAAGGGCCTGTTGGGACCTTAGACTCCGCGGCGAAGCCCATGCAGCAAGCGCACCCGCCAAGGCGTTTTTCAAAACTTCTCTGCGATTCACCTCTAGACCCCCACAATCGTGCCGGTGCTATCGCCGAACTTGTCGCGTTCGAGGCCTACCTTCTGCAGCAGCGTCAGGTGCAGATTCGCGATGGGCGTGCGCTCCGGCAATACCAGGTGCTGCCCGCCGAGCTTCATCTTGCCGGCGCCGCCACCCACGACAATGTTCGGCTCCGGATAGTTGTTGTGCAGGTCGCTGTTGCTCATGTTGGACCCGTACATGAAGATCGAATGGTCGAGCAGGCTCCCCGGGCCGTCCGGCGTCTCGGCCATCTTTTTTACGAATTGCGAGAATTTTTCCACGTGCCAGGTCTGGATCTTGACCAGCTTGTTGATCCGCTCGATGTCGTTGGCATGGTGCGACACAGGATGGAAGGAATCCGGAACGCCGACGTGGTTGTAAGTGCGGTTGGTGCCTTCAGCCACCATGATGTACGTGGCGACACGGGTCAGGTCGGCCTGGAACGCGAGCGCGAGCAGGTCGAACATCAGCTTCACCTGCTCCTCGAAATTGTCCAGCTCGCCCGCCGGGGCATTGGGAATCTTCAGTCCCGAAAGACCTTTTGCGGACGCCATTTGGGTCCGCCGCTCGATCTCGCGCACGCTGTCCATGTAGCCGTCGAGAACCGCGCGGTCGCCACCGCCCAGCTCGCCCTGCAGCTTTTTCGTGCGATCCATGATGAGGTCGAGCAGACTGCTGGTCTGATGGCTGATGGCCGAACGTTCCTGCGCTGTATCGCCTTCGCCGAAGAGCTCGAGGAAGACTTTGCGCGGATTGTACTCCATGGGCAGAGGCGATTCCGCATCGCGGAAAGACAACGTGGTGTACGAGCCGCCGCCGCCAGCGGCCACCTGAGAGGTGGTTTCCGAGGCCAGTTCCAGGGATGGCAGCGGCGTGTCCTGGCTGATGAACCGGGCGATCACCTGGTCGAGCGTAGTGGCCATGTGCGCTCTGGGACCGCCGGTATCCGGACGGGTGGCGCTGAGCCATGTCGCGGGGTTGAAGGTATGCACCGAACCCGCGGTAGCGGCGTTCTCCAGGTTGCCGAATGACGTGATGTACTTCTTGTAGGGCTCGAGCGAAGCTAGAATCGGGCTGAGTTTGAAATCGGCGCCGGAGCCGCCGGGCGTCCATTTATCCATGGCGGGCCCGTGCGAGGTGTTGTACATGATGGCGCCGTGGGGAATGTAAAAGAAGGCGGTGCGCAACTTGGGTACCCCGGCCGTCTGTGCGAGCGCCGTGCCAGCGGGCACCATGGCGTCCAGAAACGGCAACGCCAGCTTCACTCCCGCGGCCTTCAGTACCGTTCTACGCGCAACGTGCTTCCTGGTCAGGAACATGTGATCTCCTAAACGCAGCTTTCAGCCGTCAGTCTTCAGCTCTCAGCTGACAGCCTTATTTAACGGCACCCTGGTTCCGAAACGCATCCGTGTTCACGATTCCCAAAACTATCGAAGAAAATCTGTAATTGTCTTTCGCGGCGGCGCGAACCACCACGCGAACCTGCGGCATATCGAAATATTCCAGCTGCCGGTTCAGCGCGTACATCATAAGCTTCTCGGTCACCGCCTCCGCGAACATGGCCGGACGTGCCACCAGTTGCGCCCTAAGTTCCACGGGGCCGTTGATTGCGACTCCATTCGGCAGCACGGTAGTGGCATCAATCGGGGCGTTCGCCTGGCGGTCCGTGGTGCGCCACTGCCCGATGGCATCGAAATTCTCCAGAGCCAGGCCGGTCGGATCGATCACGCCATGACACTGCTTGCAGACCGCTTTGTCGCGGTGCTGTTCGAGCCGCGCCCTCACCGTCTTCGGCGCCTCGCCCGCTTTTTGAGAAAGGTCGGTGGCGGTGTTCGGCGGAGGCGGCGCAGGAGGCGTGCCCAGCAATTTGTCGAGCACCCACGCGCCGCGCAAGACCGGAGAGGTGCGGTCGCCATAAGAAGTCCGCATCTCCACCGCGCCCTTGCCCAGCAGTCCGGCGCGCTCCTTGTCGGCCAATGTGACCTCGCGGAACTGCGTGCCGATGACGCCGGGAACACCGTAGAGCCTCGCCAGCCGTTCATTCAAAAACGTGCGATCGGAGGTTAGAAGGTCCATTACGCTGCGATCCTGCAAAAGGATGCTGCCGATGAATTGTTCGGCTTCCTTCGAAAAATCGTGGCGCAGTTGTTCGTTGAACGCTGGAAACAACGCCGGATCGGGGTGCACCGAGTCGAGAGAGTCAAGTGTCAACCACTTCATGGCAAAACTAGTGACCAGGCTGGAAGCCTTGGGATCCTCCAGCATGCGCCGCACCTGCTTCTCCACCACTCCGGGCTTTGTGAGCGCGCCCGCCGCGCCAAGCTTCAGTAGCTCGTCGTCGGGCCCGGTATTCCACACGAAGAAGGAAAGACGGGAAGCCAATTCGAGGTCGGTGAGAGCAAACTCGACGCCCCGTGATGCGCTTTTCGGCCCGCGGATCGCGCGGTACAGAAAATCGGGGCTGGCCAGCACGGCCGCCACCACCTGCTCGATACCCTGATCGAAGCTGCCGCCTCCCTCTCGCCCGGCTTCATAGAATGGCATCAGGCGGGCCACATCTTCCTCGGTGACCGGCCTGCGGAACGCGCGGCGCGCCAGGTTTCCGGTGATCTGCTTGGCGCAGGCCGCCTCTCCGCTCTTTTTCGGATCGCACACAAAAATCAGAGCGCGGCTCGCGGTCTTCGAAAGACCCGTCGGGTTATAAGGCCCCAGGATTTCGACTCCGTCCTTCAGATGTGGCATGCGGTTGTCGCCGTTTCCGAAGCCGAGCGCGCCAATGCCGCCGGACCCCTCGGCCACGTTCTCGTCAGATTCCACGTCGGAACGGTCGACGAATGCAACCACTACGTCGCGCACGCCCGCCTGCACCTGCACCGGAATTCTCGAAAAACGCTCCGTAATCTCCTTGCGAGCTTCCGCTCCCTTCCGGTTCGCCAGTTCCAGATCGGCCGGCCCGCCGACCGCCTTGCGGAACACGATCTTGCCGTCGATCATGATCACCAGCGTGCTCGCGTTTTCCATCGTGCTGGTGTAGAGCCCCACCGAAACGTCGTTGATGTTGATGCGGTACTCCCCGTCCGCTGGAAAATTGTGCTTGAACCTGACGCTGAAACATCCGTCACGAGTACAGCCACGATGCAAACCGGGAGGCAGCGGAGCCTCGGGTTCTTGATTGGCCGTGATCGAGTACTTCACATTCGAAACCCGCGGACTGGGATCGCCCACCGCGCGGTTCGCGATGTGCCGGGCCGCGGTTACGTACTGGTCCAGGAATGCGGGCGAGACGCTCAAGGCGGCCGCGATGTTGTCGAAGCCGTCGACCTGGACGTCCTGCGGCAGCACGTCCTTGGCATTCACGTCCACACCCACCAAAGCTTTCACCGAAGCGGCGTACTCAGTCCGGTTGAGGCGTTGGATGGGCACATAGCCCGCTTTCGGACCCTTGGGGTGGGAGTCGAGCGCGCTCTCCATCCAGGCCGCGAACGAATCGACGTCTTGCTGGTGCGGCTGGGGCGCGCCCGGCGGCGGCATCAAGTGGCCGCGGAGCTTGCGTAGCACTTTCTCCCATTTCTGCGCGTCGTCTGACGCGGCCTGCAGATTCAGCTGATCGAGGGCAAGTCCACCGGTCTTCAGGCGCGTGCTGTGGCAGGTGAAGCAGTAGGTGGTCAGCATCGCGTGGTACTGATCCGATCCGCTCGCGGCAGGTTCCCTCCCGGCAGCGGTTTGCCCTGGAGCCGCCGGAGGGAAAAACGTTAGCGAAGTGGCCAAAACGGCAGCGACACGCACTGGAACGAAACGCTTCATGGTCATCAACTTGTTGCTAAATCAATGGATTCTAACCGTGCGTCCTTCTTTTATCGCACAAAAAAGTGTGTCGTACCAACGTCTCGCCCCGCGCACTCACACACGATCCGGGACTTGTCCGGCTGGGAACCAGGCCGGCGTTCATCCGGGTTACAACGCCCCAGCCGGTGGCCAGCAGCCAGCCAACTGAGAGCAACGCGAACAAAATGATGCCGTCCGGCTGTCCATGCTACGCAGGTTGCCGAACCATCCACCCATGGCCAGGACAATGGCCGCGCTGATCAGAAGGCGTGTGCTTTCGAGCACCTGGAAGATGCGCCGGTTTTCCAGAAGCCGGCAAGGAGCGCCAGGCTCAGCACGAGAAAAAGCTCTCCGCAAGAATTCGACGGGACCCGCATTTTTAGGCCGCTTTCCTGAAGACCACAAATTCGGTCTTGGTCGCCGCTATGCGCTGCGCCTTGAGCAGCAGGTAGCGCAGGTTCTGGTATCCCCGCCCGCGACGTAGTAGCGACTTGATGTTCCCATTCACGGCTTCGACCACTCCCAGGGGAACCTTCGTTCGACAGTAGTTCAGGATGCCGTCCAGATGCTCCAGCGGCATCTTTGCCAGTTTCTGGAAGGGCTCCAGACGTTGCCACGGAAGTGATCGATCCACCGTTGTAGGTAGTTCAGCATCGCGCCTTCGTAGTGGTAGGTCCATAGCCGGTCCAGAGTCTCTTTGAGAATGTAGGCTTTGCACACTCTCCGGTTGAGAGCGAAAAGTTGATTCAACTCCTGGCGCTTACCGGCTGTCAGATTGACCCATCGGCTCAGCAGCAGCCAGCGCTTGCCTTTCACCACGCCCCGCATCCGTCCACCCTTACGAAAGAACTCGGCTCGCCGCACTTTGTCGATGCATGTTGGCGTGCCGCATGATGTGAACTTGTCATAATTCGTCCAGAGTTTCCTCCCGGAAGTCCACGCACTGTTTGTACAAACGGAAGGCTCTCCTTCGCTTGTCTGGAGAAACGCCGGACATGCTGTTGGTCTCAGTCGTGTTGATATCTCGAATGGGCAGTGTCCGAGTTACGACGGCCGGCGGGTCGATTCGGGCGCACGCCCCG
>JAGWQP010000638.1 GCA_028876805.1 Acidobacteriota bacterium
AATCGGAGCCAAATAACCCAGGCCGGGATGTAGAGGGGGTGAACTCCATGCTCTTATCTTACCCCGCTGACCGGCCGGGTCTGCCCTCGCCGGTATGTAATTTCTTATGTCATTTCTTTGGCCTGGGCCGGGAACGCTATCAGTCGAAACCCCTTACATTTTGGCCCTTGCCTTGCAACAAAGACTGCCAAACGGGAGGTTGGAGACGAATATGCGGAGTTGGATCTGGATCGCGCCGCTGTTGTTTTTGGCCGGTTGCGGGAAACCGAATTCTCCCAGACGCGACGCTCAGGTGGCGGCCGCTTCGTCGCCCGTGATACAGGGGGACCCCGAGCCGGTCGCGCAACCGGATCTTGGCCGGCCGCCGGCGACGATCCCGGAGCATCAGGAGGTTGTCATCCCCAGAGGCACGGCACTACGGGTCCGGGTCGATGAGGGTGTGAACACCAGGCGCAATCGCGCTGGCGACCAGTTTCGTGCCAGCCTGGCGGAGCCCATTGTAGTGGGGGGTAAGACGGTCGTGCCGAGAGGGACGCGATTTTTGGGACACGTGACGGAGTCGCAACCGTCGGGTCGCCTGCAAGGCCGCGCGGTGCTGGCTTTGACGCTCGATTCCTTCGAGCTCGAAGGGAAGGGTTATCGCGTGCGTACAGGTAGCGTCAATCGCGTGAGTGCCGCTCATAAAAAGAGGAATTTTGAGTTGATCGGCGGCGGCGCGGGCCTCGGTGCGCTCATTGGCGGCCTCGCCGGCGGCGGCAAGGGCGCATTGATTGGCGCCGGTGCCGGAGCCGGGGCGGGCACGGCGGGCGCCGCGGCCACCGGGAAAAAAGACGTTGGCGTCGCTGCCGAAACGCTGCTCACGTTTCCCCTAAAGACGCCGGTTCAGCTCTGAATCGGGATCGAGGTGGGTCGCCGACCGAGCGCAGCGGATTCCACGACTGTGTGTAGGAAGTCCCTTTCTCAATCTCTTGAGCTTCATTTCTTCTCGTCTCGAGCGACCAGGCTGTGCCTCGGTAGAAATTGGGATGCCCGGGAAGCTGGCTGCGATCCTGCAAGCGGACCTGCCGTCTCTGGTCGGGGCGCACCCAATCCGGGCTCAGCCCGGCGAAGATTTCCAGATCTTACACTTCGCGCATCGAACCGGACCCCTGCGTGGTTGCGTATGGCCGATGCGCATCACACCGACCTACCGCTGGCGGGTGTCACCAGCGACAATCCCGCTACACCCTGATGAAAGAATTGCCAGAGCTGTCACCGGCCAGGGCAGGTGGCGCCGATGTCCTTCCTGACTTATGAGGGCGCCCGGCCGTGGGCCAAAGCCATGAAGGCCGCAGTCCTGACGAGTCCTGACGCGGAAGATGCCGCCCTGGTTTGCGGACGCACGGTTCGGACATTTCGCCAACGACCGGTCGCTCGACCAGAGCGCTATCGAAACCATCGCCCAGTGGGCCGACGCGGGGGCTCCGGAAGGGGACGCCAAGGATGCGCCGCCAGTCAAGTGCCCGCGGAGGGTTGGGAGATCCAGCCGGATCTGATCGTGAATGGGCCGGTGACGGCGGTGCCGGCTCACCCGAACAACAACGTGATCGAATGGACCTACGTCACGGTGCCGAGCGGGATCACCCAGGACACCTGGATCACCTCGATGCAGATTCGCCCGAGCGAGCCAGCGGTCACTCATCACATTTGCGTTTACTTCAAGCCGCATACGGCCGACGTCGAGTACAACAAACCGGTCTGGTACGACCGGCCGCGTGACGGCAATGGGGCCGCGCTGCGCGGCGGCGGGGATCAACGGGCGAGGCATTCCGCCTTCGATCACAGCAGGCTCGAACGGCATCGAGGGATGCTATGTGCCCGGCCAATTGTCGCAGGATTATCGCACGCACGGCGCGGCCAAGCTGGTCAAGGCGGGAACCGACATCGTCTTCCAAATGCACTACACACCCAACGGCAAGGACGTGACCGACCAGCCGCGCATCGGCTTCACGGTGGCGAACTCGGAGCCGCAGCGAGTGTACGTCTCGTTTGGAATTTCGTCGCCCAGCGACCCCAAGAGTTTCGCGATCCCACCGAATGATCCCAACTGGGAGAGCCCGCCCGCGGAGGTTACATTCACCGATGACGTCGACCTGGTTTGGATGTTCCCCCACATGCACGTGCGCGGCAAGGACATGACCTACCGGTTGGTCTATCCCGACGGCACATCGGAGACGGTGTTGAGCGTGCCGCGTTACGACTTCAACTGGCAGCTCGGATACGACCTGGCGCGGCCGGTCCATGTGCCGAAGGGAACCCGGCTCGTGGTGACCGCGCACTACGACAATTCGGTCAACAACAAGTTCAATCCGGACCCGACCAAGACGGTCTATTACGGCGATATGACCTGGGAGGAGATGATGTTCCCGCTCTTCAGCGTGGTGGTGGACAAGGGCGCGGATCCGAAAGGGCTGATCCGGATCGAACGGGGGCGGCAGTCTAACGGCGCGTAAAAGGCCGTCAGCCGAACACCTGCCGGAAGATCTGATCCACGTTGCGAAGCTGGCGTTCGAGCGAGAACGCTTGGGCGATCTGGTCCGGCTTCATGACCGCGCGGATTTCCGGGTCGGCTTCCACAGCCGCCCGAAAATCGCCTTCTTGTTCCCACGCCCGCATGGCGTGGCCTTGCACCAGGTGGTAAGCCTGCTCGCGCAGCATGCCGGCGGCGGCCAGGTCCAGCAGCAATTGGCCGGAAAACACCAGGCCGCGCGTCATCTCCAAGTTTCGCCGCATGCGGTCCGGGTAGACCAGCAGCTTGTCGACCAACTGCGTCGTCTTGCCGAGCAGGTAGTCGGCCAAGATGGTCGAATCCGGTAGGATCACGCGCTCCACCGAGGAGTGCGAAATATCGCGCTCATGCCACAGCGCGATGTCCTCGAACGCCGCCTGCGCGTTGGCCCGCACCACCCGCGCGAGGCCGCAGATCTGCTCCGAGGTGACTGGGTTCCGCTTGTGCGGCATGGCCGAGCTGCCCTTCTGGCCCTTGGAAAAATACTCCTCCGCCTCACGGACCTCGGTCCGCTGCAAGTGACGAACTTCGAGCGCGATCCTCTCGCAGAGCGAGGTAACCAGCGCCAGGGTCGTGACAAAATGCGCATGCCGGTCTCGCGGGATCACCTGAGACGCGACCGGCGCCTGCTTCAGATTGAGGCGCGCGCAGATTCGCTCTTCCACTTCCGGCCCGATATGCGCGTACGTACCTACGGCGCCCGAAGCTTTGCCGATGCGCACCTCCTCGGCAGCCTGGCAGAGCCGTTCCAGGTTACGCGTCGCTTCGTCGTACCAGAGGGCCAGTTTCATGCCGAAAGTAATCGGCTCCGCGTGCACCCCGTGCGTGCGGCCGATCTGGACGGTGTGCCGGAACTCGAGAGCGCGGCGTTTCAACACCGTGCGGAGGTCTTCGAGATCGCGCACCAGGAGCTGGGAAGCCTGCTGGAGCTGCAAGGCCTGCGCCGTATCGATGATGTCATTGGAAGTGAGCCCGTAATGGAGCCAACGCGAGGCCTCGGCGTGGCCGGCCTTGGCCATGGTCTCGGCGACCGCCGTGGTGAAGGCAATCACATCGTGCTTGACTTCTTTCTCGATTTCGAGAATCCGCGCCACGTCGAAGCCCGCGTTCTCGCGCAGCCGCACCGCCGCTTCCACCGGTACCACGCCGAGATCCGCCAGAGCTTCAGAAGCCGCCAGCTCCACTTCCAGCCACTGTTGAAACTTGTTCTGGTCGGTCCAGATCCGGCCCATCTCCGGCCGCGTATATCGGGGAATCATTGGAAGTTCAAAAGCGAAAGACTTCAGACGCCTCACGCTGCGAGGCAATCGAGAGGTGCGTGCGCAGGCCGCGCTCTTCGAGGGCCTGGGTCGCGACCAGCCGCACGATTTCGGGATGGTTGTTGTGCTCGCTCAGGTGCCCGAGCACCAGGCGATCAGTTGCGGCGTCCAAGTCCTCGATCAGGTAATCCGACATCCCGAGGTTCGAGAGGTGCCCGACCCGGCTCATCACCCGTTGCTTGATGGCCCACGGGTACGGCCCCACCTTGAGCATGTCCAGATCGTGATTCGATTCGAGCAGCAGCAGGTCTGTCCGCCGCAGATGATATTTGATCGAGGCCGGAATGTAGCCGAGATCGGTGGCGACTCCGATGCGGACTCCCCGCATCTCGAAACAAAACGCCACCGGGTCCACCGCATCATGCGGAACGCTGAAACTGGTCACGTTGATGTCGCCGATCCGAAACTGGGCCCCCGCCTGAAACGTTTCCAGGCAAGGCTGCGCTTCGCCCCAATCGATCGCAGGAGCGGTCAAACGGGTCAGATAAATGCGGGCTCGCACCTTCTGGTTGCGCGCCAGAACCGGCAGACCGGCCACATGATCGGCGTGTTCATGGGTGATCAGAATCGCATCAAGGCGCTCCAACTCCTCCCCGATCCGCCCGAGTCGCCGACTAAGCTCTTTCATGCTCAGCCCAGCGTCAATCAGAATGCGTGCCTGATCGGTTCCAAGCAACGCCGCGTTGCCCGAACTGCCGCTCGCCAGCACGCAAAAGGAGACGTTCGCCAAATCCCAGAATACAACGGTCCGAATCCGACAGGAACCCGAATCTCGAGCGAAATGTGCCGCCGTCGGGCGCGGAAAATCCCCAAAAGCGAGGTGAGTCGCACCCCGACGCGCGGCGCAGCTCTCCATCCGCCATGCCCTACAATAGAGATACGGTTACTCGTTCCGCCCCATGCCGAAGCGAATCGCCATTGTGGAAGACGAGGCGGAACTTGCCTCTTTGATCGACTACAATCTGACCCGGCACGGCTTTGAAGCGCGGGTGCTCGGCGGCTCCGAGGGGACTCTGAAGTCGCTCGAGGGGCTGAAACCCGACCTCATCCTGCTCGACGTGATGCTTCCCGAGATGGATGGCTTCGAGCTGTGCCGCCAGATTCGCGGGTCTTCGGCGCT
>JAGWQP010000059.1 GCA_028876805.1 Acidobacteriota bacterium
CGAAGTAAAGGTGATGTATCCCTCTTCTAGATCTACTCCCTGCTCTCCGAAGGTCAGGAAGAAGTCGCCGCGCGCATAGGGGTCGATGATCGCCTGAAAGCCGACTTCCGACTCATGCATTTCGAGCGAGGGCATATAACGAACGCTGGGGTTGCCGGCGGCTCCTACGAAATCTCCGATCACACTGATATCGGGGTTGAAGACTTTGGAGGCGGCTGCGCCGGCGCCACCGTACACCGGCAGTTGGCCGCCGCCGGCCGCTACGACCGCGGGCGGGGGCGCGGGGGGAACGGGAACGGGTTGCGCAGGCGGTGCCGTCGGCGCCACGGCCTGCTGCGATTTTAGGCTCTCGACCTCCGCCTCCAGGGTGTGGATGCGGTCTTCCAGGGCCTTCATGCGACTGAGCAACTCCGTGGTGTCCTGAGCCGAAAGTCGCGCGGCAAACAAGCAGACTGCTGCCGGGGCGAGCCAGACCGCGCGCCTCAAATTCCGATTTCCCGAGCCTCGATATCCCAAAGCTCGCCTCCAGAGAAACGTCGAAAAACGATACCCATTTTCAAGCAAGACCAACAACTTCAAGATCCCTCCTCGATTGCCTGATAAACAACAATGACTCACCCGGATCTACGCCCGAGATCCGGACCAATCCTGAATGTCGACAAGAGGAACTATGCGGGCGGGGCGCGCGAGGAGGCTTGGCCGAGCATCACCTGGTGCGGGGTATCCTGGTCGGCGAACGCTGCCAGCCACACTGTCGAAAGCACGGGGGGCACGGTCGCCGAAACCACGGGCTGCACGAAAGGCAGGCCGACGTGACACAGGGCGCAACAATGCTGAGAGGAATGGTGATGTTCGTTTTCGAGGGCGAGGGCCGAAACCTGTGCGCACAAAATCGCGCACATCATCAAGACAACGAGTAAGAATCGTCGTTCGAGGAAACGGCTCGTCATCTGAGGATTAGTATACCCAAAAACAGAAAGAGGGTCCGGCGGGACCCCCTTTCAATCACTGATCTTATTAGCCTGAGTTTTCGCCGAGTCAGACTTTGATTACGTTCTCGGCCTGCAGTCCCTTGGGCCCCTGCTTGACCTCGAACTCCACCTCCGCACCTTCGTCCAAGCTACGGTACCCGTTGGCCTGGATCGCAGAAAAGTGAACGAACACGTCGTCACCGCTCGCGCGCTGGATGAATCCATAGCCCTTCGCGGCATTAAACCACTTCACTGTGCCTTTTTCCTTCACTACACCTTCTCCTGTTTCATTGTTCGTCGTGCTCTTCGGTCACCGGACAAGGAAAGCGGACTTTCGAGGCTTGCTCAGAACTTTGGAGGCGCGTCCAAACAACCTATTCCAACTGCGTAGGTATTTTCTCAGATGGCATATTGGGGGTCAAGTACGAGAGGATAAGTTGACAACCCCGACATCCCGTGTCCAGCGAATTAGAGTGGATCGAGCGAATCCGGCGGCGCGCCGGCTTGCCGCGGGCGGGCGGCGTGGTGGTGGGAATCGGCGATGATTGCGCCATTTTTCGGCCCCGGGGAGCGGGCGAGGATCTATTGTTTACCACCGACATGCTGATCGAGGATGTGCACTTCCACAAGAACACGCATCGTGCCACCGACGTCGGCTGGAAGGCCTTGGCGCGCGGTTTGAGCGACATCGCCGCTATGGGCGGCACACCCCGTTTTTTCCTGGTGTCGCTGGCGGTGGCGCGCTGGGCGGGGACCCGCTGGGTAGACGGTTTTTACCGCGGAGCACTGCGGCTGGCGCGCCGCGCAGGCTTGCCGCTGGCAGGCGGCGATGTGGCGCGCAGCGAGAAGCTCGGCTGCGATGTGGTGGTGTGCGGCTCGCTACCGCGCGGCACCGCCTTGCGCCGGAGCGGGGCGCGCCCGGGCGACGCGATCTATGTATCGGGCCGGCTGGGTGGCTCTGCGCTCGGTTTGCGGCTGGGCCGGGGGCCTGCCTGGCAGCGCCATCTGCGTCCGGAGCCGCGCCTGGCACTGGGGCGTTTCCTGCGCGAGCGCCTCGGTGCCAGCGCGGCGTTGGATTTGAGCGACGGACTCTCGCTTGATCTCCGCCGCCTGTGCCTGGCGTCAAAACAGAGCGCCGCGATTGAAGCGCCGCCGCTTTATCCCGGCGCGACGCTCGATCAGGCCCTGCACGGGGGGGAGGATTACGAGTTGCTGTTCACTGTGCCCGCCCGGAAGCGTGCGCCGGCGAAGTTCGCGGGCATTTCGCTTACGCGGATTGGCGCCATTGAAAAAGGCCCTCCGGGGAGGGTTCTGCTCGACGGCGCGCCGCTTGCGGCGCTCGGGTACGATCATTTCCGCTTGTGAACGTAAAATGGTGGGTTGATTGTCACACTCACCATCAATCCGGCTATCGATCGAACCATCAGCGTCGACCGGCTGGCATTTGAGGATCGGGCGCGCATCAGTAGCAGTCGCGAATCCGCGGGTGGCCGTGGAATTAATGCCTCTTCGGTGATCCAGTCGTTCGGAGGTCAGACATTGGCGGTCCTCGCCTCCGGCGGTGAAAGAGGCCGGCGCCTGGAAGCTCTGCTCGAAGGTTGCGGCTTTCCCGTGGCTGTGGTGGCGATCCGGAACGAGATCCGCACCGACCTCACCATCACGGATAAGCACGGCCTGACCATCCACCTGAACGAGGCAGGCCCTGAGTTGACCGCCGAGGAGGTGGCGCGCGTCGAAAAGGCCGTGCGCGAGCAGCTCCCGACCGCGGCCTGGCTGATGCTGTGCGGCAGCCTGCCGCCTGGAGTGCCGGCGTCGTTCTATGGCAAGCTGGTGGCGTTGGCACGGCGCAGGAAGGTCAAGACTTTGCTCCACACCAGCGGCGAGGCGCTGCGCGAGGGCATCGAGGCACGGCCGACCGTGGTGACGCCCAACCAGCCGGAGGCCGAACGTCTGTTGGGCGGCACGCTCCTTACGCGCACCCAGTTCCTGGAGGCGGCCGAACAGGTGCGGAAGATGGGCGCAGAATCGGTAGTCCTCTCTTTGGGCAGCCGTGGGGCCGTCGGCGCTTTCCCGGACGGGCTGATCGCCGCCTCTGCCCCTCCTGTCGACTCGGTCTGCCCCATCGGGGCGGGCGACGCGCTGGCTGCCGCTTATGCCTGGGCCATGTTGCGTCAGGCGAAACCGGCCGACGCGCTGCGGTGGGGGGTTGCCGCCGGTACGGCTTCGGCGCGCCTGCCGGGTATGCGCTTCGCCTCCCTCGCACAAACCGAGGAAATCTACGCCAAGGTCGAAGCGCGGCCCGCCGATTGACGCTGCCGTTTCCAGGCGCCAAGAAAATACAGGAGCACGCCCACTGCCATGATGATCAGCCCGACGGCAAACGCGCTCACGTGGCCCATCTGCTCGTGACGGGTTTTCACCGCCGCGACAACCAGCAGCGCGGCCGGTCCCACGCCGAGAACAATGGCCATAGTCAATCCGCCCGGAACGGCGAATGGACGGTGGAGCTTCGGTTCGCGGATCCGCAGCAGCGCCAGGGCGACGAATTCCAGTACCAGGCTAACTCCGTAAAGCAGAATATCCAACATCAGCAGGCGGTCGAAGGTCAACTGAAGGGCCAGGATCCACGCGGCTGTGCAGGCCACCAGCGCCGCCCACGGCACGCCGTTCGTTAGTTTGCGCGCCAAAAGCCGGGGAGCGTAGCCGTCTTCGGCCATTGCCAGCGGCAGCCGGGACAGAGACAAAGTCAAGGAATTGAAGGATCCGAGCGTGCTGATCATCGTCGCCGCCAGCATCACCACGCCCAGCCAGGGCCCGACGACGGCGACGGCGACGGCGACCCAGGCGCCGGTGGTCCAGGCCGCTAGCGGAATGTCGACCGTCCAGATAGCGGCAATCGGGACGACATAGGAGAGCAGGGCAGCCGACACGGCAATCAGCATCACCCGAGGATAGGTTCGTTGCGGGTGTTGGACTTCGCCGGCGATCGTCGAGGCATTATCCCAACCCATGTAGTTCCACATAGCCACCAGAATGCCGGCGAGGAGATCCGGATGCCGCGGGGCGGCGGAAATACCGGACACCGGAGTGTGGCCGAAGACGGCGAAGACCACGAGCACAACGAAAGGGCTGAGCACAAGTGCGCCGACAACCACCGATCCATGACCCACGGCTCGGGCGCCATACAGATTCCAGCTCAGGCAGAGCAGCACGAAGAGCACTCCGATCAGGAATCCGTTGGGCCCTGTGGTTGCGGCCGGCCAGATTTTGCCGAGCGACAACACGAAGACCGTCGGGTAGACGGCCATATCGAAAACACTGGCCATGAGCGACAGCCAGGCTTCCTGAAATCCCCAAAACGGTCCCATGGCGCGCCGGACCCAGACGTAAAATCCTCCCTCGCTGGGGATGGCGGCTGAGAGTTCTCCGGCCATCAATCCCACCGGCAAGCTCCAGACGAGCGGAACGGCAAGCAGGATCACCACGGCGATGGGGTAGCCGCAGTCTCCAACCAGCTCCTCGATGCCATAGGGTCCTCCCGAGGCCATGAGGTAAGTCGCGGCGGCAAGCGGCAGCAGAGTCAGCTTGCCGTCTTGGGGAGAGGCCGGAGCGCGCATCGAACAGGGCGCTGGCGGGCCGTTATTTGCCAACCAGGTGCGGGCCAGACCGGTCGTTTTCGGTGCAGATGAACTCGATCAGGTCTGTGTCGGGCATGATCCGCTGGTTCACTCTGACGGTAAATGGCTTGGTATAGACCTTGGGATCGTCGATCGTGATGTCGATCTCGAGCTTGCCGTAAGTGGCACGACGGAACCGCTCGATCATTTTCCCGGTGTTGGTGAGCGGGCTCCCGTTGACGTCGAGCCAGACATCGTCGCGGAAACCGGCGGTCTCGACCACCAGCGTGTCCCCGTCCCATCTTCCGATCGAATAACCGTACCACCATGGTTGTAGATCGTCATTCGGCAGCGGTCGGCCGTCGGTGAAGATCTGTCGGATGCCGGCTTGAGCCTCGTAAAGGATGACGGTCACTGCGGGAGTCTGGATGATCTTTCGCGGCTGTGGGTGTGTGTGCAATTGCATCAGGCCGAGGGGCAAACAATGCGCGTCGGGGTTGTCTCGGCTATTTTGCGACTTGCGCTGATTCAACAGGTCGGCGGC
>JAGWQP010000639.1 GCA_028876805.1 Acidobacteriota bacterium
GCCATCTTCCCGGTTTAACCGATTGAAATAAATAGGTATCCATTAAATGGCGACTTTCCTGGTGGAATGGGGGAATTGGGGGGGTGAGCGGGGTGTGGAAAGGGTCAACTGTTTCGGAGGCCGGGCTGCTGAAATCGCTCGGCCGGGTGATGGATCGAGACCTTCCCGCATTCCCGCGGCGCCAGTCCGAGGGCGATACACTTGAGCGAGAGGCATCATGGATTCGGCGCCGGACGCGGTCGCCCTGCAGGCGAAACTGAGAAGCCAACTGTCGGACCGCCGTTCCCGGCTGGAGTCGACGATCGCCAGCCTAGATCAGCCAGCGGATCTGGTGAGGCTGTTGGCCGAGGTCGATTCCGCTCTCAGCCGGCTGGACGCTGGCAACTACGGGGCATGCCTGGTGTGCCAAGAATCCGTGGAAGTGAGCGACCTGCGCGCCAATCCGATGGCCACCTACTGCTTGTGCCCGTTAACGCCGGAGCGCCAGAGAGCGCTCGAGCGCGACCTCGACTTGGCCTGGCACGTTCAGGCGGCGCTGCTCCCTCCGCTCGGTCTGGTGGCCGCAGGCTGGCAGACGCACTATCGATACCTGCCGCATGGCCCGGTGAGCGGGGATTACTGTGACCTGGTGGTGGCCGATCGCGACCGCGAGGCGGGCCTGTATTTCATGCTCGGCGACGTTTCCGGCAAGGGAGTGGCGGCGTCGCTGCTGATGGCGCATCTGAATGCGTCGCTGCGAGCTTTCGCCCGCCGTGGCTTATCGCCCGAGGAGGCCTTGGGCGAAGCCAATCGGTTGTTGGCGGAAAGTACACTGGCCTCTCACTACGCGACACTTGTGTGCGGGCGCGCGAGTCCGTCGGGCGAAGTGGAGACCGTCAATGCCGGGCACTCGACCCCCATCGTGGTTCGATCGAGCGGTTCGGTGGAGACTTTGGGTGCCGCCGGGCTACCGCTCGGTCTGGCGATTGCACCCGAGCCCGGTGCGCGCTATCGGGCCGAGCAAGTGGTCCTCGACGAAGGCGACACCCTGGTGCTCTATACCGACGGCCTCACCGAGGCGGCGAACTCGCGTGAGGAGGAGTACGGCAGCGAGCGGCTCATAAGGGTGCTGGCGCGCGGCGCAAGCCACCCTCCCCGCGAGTTGATTGCGGAATGCCTGACGGATCTGTCTTCGTTTCTGGCCGGCGCCTCGCTCAGCGATGACCTGACGATGCTGGCGCTCGCGCGCCGGTGACGGTTTGGCTATTCGGACGCTGCTGCGGGCGCTAGGGGCGGTCTACTTCACTGCTTTTGTTTCGTTCGGAGTTCAGGCCGGCGGCTTGATCGGATCACGTGGCATTTTGCCCTTCGCCGCCTATTTCCGCGCGGCCCGCGCCTCGCTCGGCGCAGCGGCGTATTGGGAAATTCCAAGCATTCTGTGGCTAACGTGGAGCGACCGGGCGCTGGCGGCTGTGTGGATCCTGGGCGCGGTCTGCGCGATCCTGGCGGCCTTCGGTTACTACCAGCGGGTGGCGCTGGCCGGGTGCCTCGTGCTGTGGCTTTCGCTGTGCTCGGCCGGCCAGGACTTTCTCTCCTACCAATGGGACGTGCTGCTGCTCGAAGCCGGGTTCCTGGCGGTGTTCGCGGACGATTCGCCGGTGCGCGTCTGGCTGTTCCGCTGGTTGGCGTTCCGCCTGATGTTCTTCTCGGGCGCCGGCAAGCTGCTGAGCGGCGACCCGGCGTGGCGCAACTTGACCGCTCTGGACTACCATTACGAGACGCAACCGCTGCCCACGCCTCTCGCCTGGTACGCATATCAACTGCCGATGGCCTTCCAAAGGGTTTCGACGCTCTTTGTCTTCGCGGCGGAGTTGGTGGCGCCGTTGCTATTTTTTGGCCCGCGGCGCTTCCGGCACGCCGGCGCCGGCGCGGTCATCCTGCTGCAACTGCTGATCCTCGTCACGGGGAACTACACGTTTTTCAACTTCCTCACTATTACGCTCGCGCTGTTCCTGTTCGTCGAGCCCAAGCGCGTTCCGCGCGGTCGCGCACACCACGCAGTCACTAGCGCGCTCGCCACGTTCGTGGGGCTGACGAGCGGGCTTCTGCTTCTCGAGCTGTTCAATTTGGCCTTGCCGCCAGGCGGCGGAGCCGTGCTGCACGCGATCGCTCCGCTGCGCATCATCAATAGCTATGGGCTGTTCACAGTCATGACCGTCCAGCGCCCCGAAATCGTCGTGGAAGGGTCCAATGACGGCGTCCACTGGCTGGCGTACGAATTCCGGTATAAACCCGGCGGCGTAATGCGGGCGCCGCCGGTGGTTGCGCCGCACCAGCCGCGGCTCGACTGGCAGATGTGGTTTGCGGCGTTGGGCACTCGCCAGGAAAACCCGTGGTTCACGCGCTTTGTGATCCGGCTGCTCGAAGGCGAGGGGAGCGTGCTGCGGCTGCTCGAATCGAACCCATTTCCAAAGGCACCGCCCAAATACATTCGCGCGCGCATTTTTCTCTATCACTTCACGCACTTCGGCGACCGGCCGTGGTGGCGGCGGGAGGATGAGGGGTTGTATTTTCCGCCGGCGAGCCTGCCATAAGGCGTCCGCCACCCGTGCCATAATCTTATTGGTCTATTTGGTCTTATGAATGTACCGCTAACGCCCATCCGATGCCTCTACCGTAGCGTTGACTTGTACGCTAACAAAATCGGCGTGGTTTCAGGTTCCTCCCGCTACACTTACGAGCAGTTCGCCGAGCGCTGTGAGCGGCTCGCTGCCGGACTCGTCGCCGAAGGTATCGAGGCCGGCGATCGCGTGGCTTATCTGAGCTTCAACACCAGCCAATTGATGGAGGGTTATTTCGGCGCGCCTCTGGTGCGCGCGATCGTGATGCCGTTAAACGTGCGACTGCAGGCCAACGAGCTGATTGGGATCCTCAACCACGCCGACGCCCGCGTCCTGATTTTTGAAAACGACTTCGCACCGTTGGTGGAGGC
>JAGWQP010000640.1 GCA_028876805.1 Acidobacteriota bacterium
AGTGATGCGGGGCCAGATGCATCCCTTCGGACCAGACCACGCGCGAAAGAAGTTTCATGCGGGTTGGGCGACTCCTTTTCGCTGCTGCCATTCACCGTCAGACATGGGGTTCGAGAGGCACTCGGTACAAAGTCAAGCCGCCGACATTGTGAAAGCGTTCGAGCGATCAGGTGGCGGTCAACTTTATATGAGTGTACAGCAGACCTAAAGCCGTTTCACAGCGAACCGGCCTGCGCCCGCTCAACGGAAGAACCGATCGATCGGCGATGTTGCAACGGTAGGGGATTGTTGACATCATTGAGGCTTGGCCGCGATATGGACCAACTGAGATGATCGTCTCTGGTAAGTACGAGTTGCTCGATATAGTCCATGCATCGGGGATCCGGACCTATCGCGCGCGCCAGGTGGCGCTCGGACACCTGGTGATGGTGCACTTTATTCCGGGCACCGAAACCGAAGATGACTTCGCATTGCTTGACCAGTTGACTGAGCTTCCGGATTCGGAGCGGAAGCTTTTTTTTGATGCGGGTGAGCACGAATCGGTACCCTACCTGGTCAGTTGGCCGCTGCCAGGTTTTCACAGCCTTCCGGACTGGCTCGAGCGCACCTTGGGGGAGCATCGCGTCGAGCCCAAGAGAGTAACTCCGGCTCCCGAGACCGCCCGAGGCGATCCGAGCGAGTTTTCGCGGTTGTTCTTCAAAGGCTTGAAAGAACCTGCTGTCGAACCCAAGGCGGCCGCACCCAGGGCGGCCGGACCCGAATCCGGGCCCGGAGAATTTACCCGGCTCTTCCAGAAGCAGTCCGAGGGGCAGACACCCCTACCCTCAAGTCCAAAAAATCAACCAGGTGAGTTCACGGCTTTATTTCAGGCGCCCTCGCTCGGTCTTCCCACGGCCTCGCGCCCCGAAGCCCACGACGGGTATGCCGCTCCCCGGCGGTCGGACGAGGTTTCGCGAGCGAGCGGTCCAGGTGAGTTTACCCGGTTTTTTCAAGGGGATTTCGCCTCCGCTCAGCCCCAACCCGCAGCCGGCGCGCCTATGGAGCCGGTTTGGAGCGAACCTCGCCCGGCCAAGCCGAGCCCCCCGTTCATCCCGGACGTCCGCCCGCCAGCACAACCGCCTCACGGCGATCCATTGGACCCCTTCCAGGTCCGACCCGCGCCCATTGGGAGCCCGAGAATTTCGGCTCCTCCGCAGAGCGCCCTTCCGCGCGGAGCCACCGAAGTGTTCCGCGAGGGCCCATCCGAACCACTCTCATCCCCGCAGGGCTCAGCCGGCCCTGGCGAATATACGATGGTGCTCGGCTCTGGCCCCGCCGCACGAACCGGCTTTCCGGCGCCCGTCCCGCCGCCGGCCCGGCCCACGCCGACACCTCCGGCTGCGGCTTCCACGGCGCCTGCTGAACCTAAACCAAACTACCTGCCCATGTGGATCGGATTGGCTGCACTGCTTGTCCTGGCTGTGGCCTTGGTGCTTTTCTTTGCGCTTGCCCGATAGCGGGCCTTACGAGCGGGATTGCGGGAGCAGAATGATCAATTCCATCTCCGCATTGGGGAATTCTGCGGGTAGGTAGGCCGCCAGATTGCGCGCCCGCGCAATGGAGTCCCAGACCGCACCCGACTGCGCCAGGCTGAAGTATTCATAGTGCGTTTTGACGGGGAGGCCCGCAGGCGGCCGCGCGGTGTGAACGATTTGCGCCCCGGGAAGGGCGTGGCGAACCATATGATCGATGTGGGTCGCTGCGCCGATTTTCACCAACTGCGGGGCCTTATCAATCAGCTCTCCGTGATCCATTTCCGCGCGAAGAGCCAGATACATGCGAGTGTTTTGGAAGAAGCGCTCCTCGGCCAGCGACACCGCATAGATGGACGGCTGCACCTGCTTGAGCGCCAGGGCCACATAGTTCTTGGGAACAGTCGTCTCGAGCAGAGTCCGGAGCCGGGTATCCATCGCCGTAAAGCAGCCGGAGAGATCTTCGTGATCATAAACTGGCAGGTCGCGGGGATGTACGTCACGAGAAAACGTCGTCAGCGCCCCAGCCAGCGCCGCCATAATGCTGAACAAGGCCTCGGGGTGCCCGTGCCGCACGTCGAAGATGTGGCGAACCAACGGATAGTGGCTGTTAATGGTGTACAACATCCAGA
>JAGWQP010000641.1 GCA_028876805.1 Acidobacteriota bacterium
AACTCGACCACTTCCGGGTCCGACCGCGCCAACAGCGCGCCCTCGAAGATCGATGGCTTTTCGGGTCGCGATGTCGATCGGCGAATAATAAGCCATTCACGGGATTTCCCGTCTGGCGCCTGATCCAACCCGGCGATCTGATCAAGTTGTCTGGGCCGGGGAGCAGGATTGGCTTTTCGGCCACGCCCTCTAGCAGCAGACCCAGCATTCGGGCTTGCTCGTCGTGCGCGAGCCATGAACTCGTGACGTCGCCCCCCGATCCACGAACCACCGAACCTCCCCGACGACCACGATGCGCGCCCGCGCGGTCGCCTAATCGAAGGCCTGGTCACGATCGATTCGACCGATTATCGCCGCCGCGAGCGGCCGCGTTGTGCTCTAGAGACCGCGGAAGGGTCTCGACGGCCGAGGGCGGCCTCCCGGCCCGTTACGAATACGGCGTCGTCATTACCAAGATGGCTTTCGATCCCTACCGACTCGAGCGGGAGCCGGTTTCTTTGTCCAAAAGGGCTAACAGCTTGTAGGACCCATGCGCGTTGACTCTCCCAGGGTGAGATGTTACACTTTCGCTCGGTCGTTTTAACGGGGGCAGTCTTCGGCGAATCGGGAGGCTCTTCGAGTGAGAGAGTGGTTGACGAGTTTGACCGTGGCGACCGGTACCCTTGCCCTCGTGTCGCTGAACCTGGCGACGGCATTTGCCCAAAACCCGTCTGCCGAAGGTGGTGCGGCCGCTCGTGTGCCCGAGGGAGGCTCTCGTGGCATCCGCGGCGGGCGAGCGAGGGCTAACCGTCCGCCCGCAGGACCTACCCCGCGCCTGCCTGATAATCCCTTCTACGGAGTGAACGCTGGCAAACCGGACCTCGGCGGCAAGGGAATGTGGCAGGTGCCGTATATCATCAATATGGCGAGCGCCCGTTTCACCGGCACCGACGTCGACGTGCCGTTTCGGCCCGAAGCCAAGAGGATCTTCGACGAGCGCACAGCAAACCATTCGAAGGACGACCCGGAGGGATTCTGTCTGCCCCCCGGCGTGCCGCGCATGATGTATACTCCTTATCCGGCCCAGATTTATCAGATGGCCGATCGCATCCTTTTCATTTTCGAAGGCGGCGCGCACGTCTGGCGGATCATCTGGATGGATGGACGCAAACACCCTGCTGATCCCAACCCGACTTTTCTGGGCGATTCAATCGGGCGCTGGGAAGGCGATACGCTGGTCGTCGACACAGTAGGCTTTAACGACCGGACCTGGCTAGATGCCGCCGGGCACATGCACGGAGAGAAGTTGCACGTCACCGAAAAGTTCACGCGGCCGGACGCGGACACGCTGCGCCTGGAAGCCACGATCGATGACCCGGATTATTACACCCAGAGGTGGGCGGTGGTGACGACGGCAACCTGGGCGCCCGGCGAGGAGCTGATGGAGTACATCTGCCAGGAAAACAACCGGGACGTGTCGCATTTGGTAGGGAAATGACGTAGGCACATCGTAACCACAAAAGGGGTACCGGAAGTCAAGTAGTTGTAGCATAATAGGGAAGTTGGACTCAAGTTTGGGTTAGACGTTCAGAAGCAGAAGCACAAGGATGGAGGTTTTGTATGAAGGCTAGTTTGCTGTGTGGTCTTGCGATGGTGCTCGGATTGGCGGCCGTGCCCGCGATTGCGCACCATTCGTTCGCTGCGGAATACGATGCTGCCAAGCCGATTACTCTGACGGGAACCGTGACGAAGGTAGAGTGGATGAATCCCCATGCCCGCTTCTACATTGATGTCAAGGACGAGAGCGGCAAGATGACCAACTGGGAGCTCGAGCTCGGCAGTCCAAATGGTCTCATGCGGCGCGGTTGGACCCGGCACTCGATGAAAGAAGGCGATGTGGTCACGGTGCAGGGCTCGCTAGCTAAGGATGGTTCGAGCCTAGCCAATGCGCGAACCGTGAAGTTGAGCGATGGCCGGCAGTTGTTTGCAGGCTCGGCCACCGAGACGGGCGATCCGAAGGCTGGACAGTAGCCGCCCTCCCACATCCGGATGGTTCTTTGAGGCCGGTGTCGAGGCGCCGCGTTCAGGCACCGGCTGACTGTTAAGAGCACACTCGTCTATCGGGAGGACGGGCGGGGTTTATCTTCCGATCCCTCCAAGCAGTGCGGGCAGGTCATCTCTCGACGTCGCTCTCAATCAGTTCCAGTCGCAGGCGGGCCAGAGTTTTAAGGGAGGACATAAGATGAAGTTTTGGTCGAAGCCACTGATTCTGGCCGGATGCGGATTGGCGGTGGTCTGGCTCGCCGGAATGGCGCTGGTCGATCATGCCGTCGCCCAGCAGCCCATTCTTGTGGTGAAGTCGCAGATCGCCGGAGAGGCCTTCAAGAACGTCACTACCAGCACGCTCAAAGTCCTCACCGTGGATGATTTCCTGGCGGCAATGGGAGTCATTTCCGCTGACCTCGGCCTCGATTGCGCGGACTGCCATCCGGGCGCGGGCTCCGACAAGGTCGATTGGGTGATTGATCCGCCGCGCAAAAGGACCGCGCGCAAGATGATCGAGATGGTGGCGACGATTAATCGCACCAACTTCGCGGGTGCTCAAGCGGTGACGTGCTTTACCTGCCATCACGGGCGCCTGCAGCCCTCGACCACCATTCAGCTCGATACCCTCTATGGACCTCCAAACGAAGAGAAGGACGACATTGTGACCCCGGGAGCCGGGCAGCCTTCCGCCAGCCAGATTCTAGATAAATACCTTCAGGCGGTGGGCGGGGCACAGCGTCTGGCTGGTCTCACCAGCTTCATCGCCACCGGGACCAGCGTAGGCTACGGTGGGCTCGGTGGCGGTGGTTCGTTCCAGATCCTGGCGAAGGCCCCGGATCTGCGTGCCGTCATCATCGAGTTTAAGGATCATCCGGAACGCGGAAACAGCACTCGGGCCTATAATGGCAAAGAAGCTTGGATCAAGTCGCCGCGCTCCCTGCTTGGCCAGTATCAGCTGACCGGAAACGAACTGGAGGGGGCCCGGCTGGATGCGCTGTTGTCCTTCCCACAGCAGATCAAGACAGCCTTGACGAATTGGCGCGTCGGCAACCCAGACAACATCAACGGGCATGATGTCCAGGTGCTACAGGGGAGCGGGCCCAAAGGCCTTGTTGCGACGTTATATTTCGATGCCCAGTCGGGCCTGCTGTCGCGCGTGGTCCGCTACAGCCGGACGCCGGTCGGCCGTGTTCCCACGCAGGCGGACTATTCGGATTATCGCGACGTAAACGGAATCAAGTTCCCTTTCGAGTACACCTTTTCGTGGCTGGACGGGAAGGATTCCTTCAAGCTGAGCGACGTGAAGGCGAACGTGCCGGTTGACGAAGCGAAGTTCCAAAAACCCTGAACCAGAAGGCGGCGGAGCTTTCGCCGAGTCCGGCGCTTCGGGCGGTTGTTCGGGGAAACTCTAGAGCCGTCCGGTCGCGGCAGCAATCGATGGGCACCTCGGTTTTGCGCGATGATTCCGGAGGCTATCGCGGGCTCGGGTAGCTGGCGAAACGGTGCGCGGGGCATCAAACCACAGAAAGTGTGAACCCGTAAGAGCGATCCCGCGCGGCGCCCACGCAGCAGCAAGCCTTACGCCGGCCGAGATTATCGGCCTCGCGCATACATAAGGACCAGCGAACGCTGTGCAAACGGCAGGTAAATCAATGCCGCGGTCATCCCCAGAGCCAGTCCAACACTCACGTAATCGACCAGCAAGAGAGGCGACAGGGCCCACAACAGGTCGAGGAGCAGCAGCACCGGGAACATTTTGGCGAACTTGGAGGAAAGGCGCTCGAGGTCAAAGGCGACTGCCGCCAACAGGAACAACCGTACGGGGATCAATCCTGCGGCCGTGGTAACCAGGACAGCCATGAGCGCGGCTGGGGGAAGCAGTCGCGCCTCTCGGAAAATGCCGTCGATCTCCTCGAGATTCCCGAGCGCCACCAGGTAGAACGTCAAATAGAGCGCTTGGACTAGGAGCAGCAGACTACACACCAACTGGCGACGTGCCACCGGGAGCTCATTCGAAGTCGACAGAACCGCACGGTTCGGCAGCCCGATGGCATCATTCGGCCCGGGGGTGTCCGCCGCCACCCCCAACCCCTCAGAGTGTTCCGAGACTGCCTCCCGAATCGCTACCGGCGCGATGAACCGATAGCCCTTTCCCGAGACCGTCTCGACATACCTCGGCTGAGACGCGGAGTCGTCGAGCGCATCCCGAATCTTGTTGACCGCGCTATTCAGGCCGTGATCGAAGTCCACGAACGTGCCGTCGCCCCACAGCCTCTGCCGCATCTGCTCGCGCGTCACCACCTCCGCGGGCTTTTCAAGAAGCAGGAGCAAAACCTGAAAGGGCTGGGAATGGAGCTTGATCCGGATGCCGCGTTTGCGCAATTCGCCCCCGGCCTCGTCCGCTTCGAATACCCCGAACGAGAAGACGCGG
The DNA here is from genome assembly GCA_028876805.1 of Acidobacteriota bacterium. GTDB lineage: Bacteria > Acidobacteriota > Terriglobia > Bryobacterales > Bryobacteraceae > PSRJ01. Next base: position 4,457 of record JAGWQP010000641.1, read on the forward strand.
CGTACCTTCTCGCCTGACATCGCAATGTCAGTGTAGCTTACTGACCGACAATTTCCTATAACACGCTTCAAATCAGCCTATTGGACAGTGAGGAGTAAACGAGGGTGGTTTGCGATCGCGTGCATTGCGCCTGCCCGAAACCTCGTGCACAATTCGGTCGCGAGGTGAATCGTGCCAACGAAATTCGAGCGGGCGGCGAAACTTCCTCTGGGTGGCGGGCCACTCGCCCGCTGCCTTCTCCGCTTCCCGTGGCACCCTCATCCGACTAGAGACACGAAACTGGGGACGCGACCGGCCAGCCACTTTGCGTGCCTTGATACATACCTTTCCATGTTCGACCCCACCGTTACCCATTGGTCCGGCGAACCGGACGGGGTTCCTCACGCGCGATATTCTCCTCGCCCTGGGCTGGCGGATGCCTCCAGCCATCGAGAGTTGGCCGCGAGAGTCACTGAAATTCACGGTAAGGCGACGAAAAACGCCCGTAATCACAATTGCCCAAAAGGAGACAACCGATGATCAAACAAACTGATGTCCACGTGGGTGGTTTTGTGAACGCCCCGCGGGTCCACACGGCCATGACCGCCGGCTTGGAAAAGCGCCTGTTGGTTTGGATGGCCGGGCGAACCCCCGCCTTCATCACACCGGACCACCTGACCGTGGTGGGCCTTGGCTCTCTGCTGTGCGCAGGTGCCGCGTATGCGCTGGCGTCCGCGGACGCACGCTCCCTCTGGCTGGTGAACTTTTTTCTCGTGCTGAACTGGCTGGGCGACAGCCTGGATGGAACCCTGGCCCGTGTCCGCAACCAGCAGCGTCCCCGCTATGGGTTCTACGTCGATCACATCGCCGACACGTTTGGGGCGCTGGCCTTGATGGCCGGACTCGGTTTCTCCGGTTACGTGCATTGGCCGGTTGCGGCCGGCATGCTCGTGTGCTTTTACGCTCTCTCGATCGAAACCTATCTGGCAACCTATACTCTCGGACGTTTCCATCTGTCCCACGGCGGCCTGGGTCCCACCGAAATCCGGATCCTCCTCGCCGTCGGAAACGCGGCCGCTTACATAAATCCTTATTCCGCCATCGCCGGAGGGCGTCATCTGCTGTTTGACGTCGCCGGCGTACTCGCGATCGCGGCAATGGCGTCGATGGTTCTGGCGGCCGCGGTCTCGCATGCGGCGGCGCTCTATTGCGAGGAGACCCGGTACCGGTAATGGGAAGCCAATGGCAGCAGTTTGGCCGGTTCAATTTGGTGGGGCTACTCGGTGCCGTCCTCCAGTTGCTGGTCTATTGCCTCGTGATGAGACGGCTCGACCTGCCCGAGGCGGCGGCGAGCGCCATCGCCGTGGAAATCGCCGTGTTGCACAATTTTTTCTGGCACGAACGATTCACCTGGCGTGATCGTGGACCTGCGGATCTCGCGTCCAGGGCCCTCCGTCTATGGCGATTCCACGTCGGCAACGGCCTGGTCTCGCTCTCAGCGAATGCGCTCCTCACCTACGTTCTCGTGGAGTGGCTCGGTGCCCCCTCACTCCCATCTGAGGTTGCGGCCATAGCATTGTGCGCGCCCGCAAATTTCCTTCTCGCGGACCGCTGGGTCTACGCGCAACACCAACCGACAGCCTAACGGCTATTGCGGCATAAGGGGGGAGTCTCAGGCCACGGTTTTTAGCGCCTTGACGCGGTCGCGGAGCTGCGCGGCTTTCTCGAATTCGAATTTGCGCGCGGCTTCGCGCATGCGCTCTTCCAGCTCACCGATAAATTTGTCGCGTTGCTCGGGGGTGAGACTCTCGATTTCTTCGTCGGTTTCGAGCGGCACCGTCACGTAGTCCCCTTCGGCGACGGCCACCAGGCTCATATCGATGGGCTTGACGATGGACTGCGGCACAATGTGGTTCTGCTCGTTGTAATCTAACTGGATGCGGCGGCGGCGACCGGTCTCATCGAGCGCTTTATGCATGCTGTCCGTCATCACGTCGGCGTAGAGAATGGCGCGGCCTTCCACGTGGCGCGCGGCGCGGCCGATGGTCTGGATCAGCGATCCCGAAGACCTCAGAAAACCCTCCTTGTCGGCATCGAGGATCGCCACCAGCGAGACCTCGGGCAGGTCCAGCCCTTCGCGCAGAAGGTTGATGCCGACCAACACATCGAATTCACCGCGGCGTAAATCTCGCAGGATCTTGATGCGCTCGAGCGTCTCGACCTCCGAATGCAGGTACCGGCACCGCACACCGACTTCGGAGTAGTATTCCGACAGATCCTCGGCCATACGCTTGGTCAGCGTGGTCACCAAGATCCGCTGGCCGGCCTCGACCCGCTTGCGGATCTCGCCCAATAGATCGTCGACTTGGCCCTTGACCGGGCGGATTTCGACTTCTGGATCGACCAGGCCCGTGGGCCGGATGATCTGCTCTACCACCACGCCGGCCGACCGGGTTAGCTCATAGGGGCCCGGGGTAGCGGAAACGTAGATCACCTGGTTGACCCGGTGCTCGAATTCCTCGAAGGTGAGCGGGCGGTTGTCGAGTGCGCTCGGCAGACGAAAGCCGTGCGCCACCAGCACTTCCTTGCGCGATCGGTCGCCGTGATACATGCCGTGGAGCTGCGGCACGGTCTGGTGGCTTTCATCAATAAAGATCACAGCGTCGTGCGGCAGGTAGTCGAGCAGCGTGGGCGGCGCTTCGCCCGGCAGACGCCCGGAGAAATGCCTCGAATAATTCTCGATGCCGTGGCAGTAGCCGATCTCTTTCATCATTTCGAGATCGAACATGGTGCGCTGGTACAGGCGCTGGGCTTCGATCGACTTGCCTTGCTTGTCAAGCTCTTTATGCCACCAGGAGAGCTCCTCGCGGATGCTGTCCATGGCTTTGTTCTTGGTCTCCTCCGACATGACGTAGTGCGTCTTCGGATAGATCGGCAGGCGCAGGTAGGTTTGCTTCACCTGGCCGAGCAACGGGTCGATCTGCGACAGGCTCTCCACTTCGTCGCCAAACAGCCCGATGCGGTAAGCGGAGTCGTCATAGGTGGGGTAAACTTCGATGACGTCGCCGCGCACGCGGAAGGTGCCGCGGCGGAAATCGGTCTCATTGCGATCATAGAGGATCTCCACCAGCTTGGAGACGATCTGGTTGCGCGAGATCTTTTGCCCTTTCTCGAGCATGAGCAGCATGCCGTAGTAGGCCTCGGGCGAGCCAAGACCATAAATGCAACTCACGCTGGCCACGATCACGCAATCGCGGCGCTCGAACAGAGACTTGGTGGCGGAGAGACGGAGCTTGTCGAGCTCGTCGTTGATGGTAGCTTCCTTTTCGATGTAGACATCGCTCGACGGAATGTATGCTTCCGGCTGGTAATAATCGTAGTAGCTGACGAAGTACTCGACCGCGTTGTCGGGGAAGAACGATTTGAACTCATGGTAAAGCTGCGCGGCGAGCGTCTTGTTGTGCGCCAGCACGAGCGACGGCCGGCAGACGGCCTCCATGACCTTGGCCATGGTGAACGTCTTGCCCGAGCCCGTGACGCCCAGCAGGACCTGGTGCTGCTCGCCATCGCAAACACCGCGCGTCAGATCCGCGATCGCAGTCTCCTGATCCCCACGCGGCCGGTAGGGGACGGCCAGACGAAAACCCATAGTTTCCAGTATAGGGGGAGGAGGCGAGGTCAGGTGAGACCGCGCGCCGCTGTTATGCTAGGGAACAATGGGGTTCAATCCATCCTCGGCGTCGAAAGTCATGGTACGCGCCACTAACTGGCTCGGCGACGCCGTCATGTCACTACCCGCGATGCGCGCGATGCGCGAGATCTTTCTCCATGCCCACATCGCCGTCGTGGCGCGCCCGTCGGTGGCCGATCTCTACGAGCGGGAAACCGCGATCGATCGCGTGATCGTCTATGCTGCGAAGAGCTTCGGTGAGAAAAGAGGCTTCGCGGCCAAACTTCGCGGCGAGCGTTTCGATTGCGCGATCCTGCTGCAAAATGCGTTCGATGCCGCGCTAATGGCGTGGATGGCGCGGATCCCCGAACGCATCGGTTATCGCCGCGATGGCCGCAGCCTGCTGCTCACGCGCGCCATTCCGGTGCCGGAACCGGGTGAGATCCCGCGGCACGAACGGTTTTATTATCTGGAGCTTTTGCGGTCGACAGGGCTGATGAAACATTATCCGGAAACAACCGCCATCCGGCTAGAGGGGAGTGAGGCCGCGCGCGAGGCCGGATCGCGGCGTCTCGCCGAACTAGGGGTCCGAGGTCCCGTGATCGGCATCAGTCCAGGCGCTGCCTACGGCAACGCAAAGCGCTGGCTGCCCGAGCGGTTTGCCGAAACCGCGCGCAAGCTTTCCGGCTGCGTGCTGGTTTTTGGCTCGGCCAAGGAGCGTGGATGGTGCGCACAAGTAGCGTCTGCTGCTGGCGGACGCAATCTCGCCGGAGACACGACCTTGCGGGAATTCATCGACTTGGCGGCAGCCTGCCGGCTGTTTCTGACGAATGATTCGGGCGCGATGCACGTAGCATCCGCGTTAGGGGTGCCTACCGTAGCCGTCTTCGGGGCCACCGATCAAACCACCACCGGCCCAACCGGACCGCTGGCACGGGTGGTACGCGCGCCTGCCAAGTGTAGCCCCTGCCTGCTGCGCGAATGCCCGATCGACCACCGTTGTATGACGCGAGTCACCGCCGACCAGGTGGCGGCCGCCGCATTGGAGCTGTGGGAGGAGTCCGCTCCGGCGTGGACACACGAAGCAAAATCCTGAGTCTGGAAGCCGCTGGGCGCCTCACCGGCCCGCTCACGCTCGCGACCGGTTACTTCGACGTGTTGCGCGTGGAGCATGCGCGGCAACTCGGGCAGGCCGGCCGGCCGCTTCTGGTCGCGGTGGTCCGGCATTCAAGGGAGATCCTGGACCCGCCCGCCCGCGCCGAGTTGGTCGCGGCGTTACGCGTGGTAGACTACGTGGTAACCGCCGACCATGACGAACTTGACCGCCTTATCGCACTGCTCCAGCCGGCCGAGATCCTGCGTTTGGAAGCCGACGATCTCAGGTGTACGCGGCGCCTGATCGAAGATGCTCAACGGAGGCAAACCCGCTAGCGGCCGGATTCTGGTCGTCCGGCTCGGGGCCCTCGGCGATATCGTGCACACACTGCCTGCCGTGGCCTCGCTCAAGCACAGTCTCCCCGGGGGTAGCGTTACATGGGTAATAGAACCGCATTGGGCACCGCTGATCGAGGAGAACCCGTTTGTTGATCGCGTGGTGCTTCTGCGCCGCGACACTCCCTCCGGTCTGCTGGCGAGTTGGCGGGATCTGCGCGCCACGCGCTATGATTTTGCCGTCGACTTTCAGGGGCTGCTGAAGTCCGCACTGGTCGCCTCCGCGGCGAGGCCCAAGCGCCTCTTCGGGTTTCACCAAAGCCAGGTACGCGAACGCGCCGCCGCGTTATTCTATTCCGATAAGACAGTCAGCCGCTCCACCCACGTTGTGGACAAGAACCTGGATCTGGCGTCGGCCGCCGGCGCGTCGAATCTGGTGCGCACGTTTCCGCTGCCACCGGGCCGCCCGGAAAGCGACTTGCCGGACGGCGATTTCGTCCTGGCTTCGCCGCTCGCGGGCTGGCGGGCCAAGCAGTGGCCGCTCGATCACTACCGGACGCTGGCCGGCCTTCTGCGAAGGGAACTCAGCGTACCGCTGGTTCTCGACGGCCCAGCGTCGGTTCAGCCGCTCCTCGAACAGATCGCCGGCGTGATCCCGCACACCTCCACTCTCGCGGGGTTGATCTACGCGACGCGGCGCGCCGCCGCAGTGGTGGGCGTGGACAGCGGACCACTGCACATTGCCGCGGCACTGGGCAAACCGGGGATCGCGATTTACGGGCCGACCGATCCGGCGCGGAACGGCCCCTATGGGGATTCGATATGCGTGCTTCGCAGCGCAAGCGCCGCCACCAGGTACAAGCGCGGCACGTCGATTGACGAGAGCATGGCGCGCATCACACCGCACGAGGTGTTTGAAGGGTTGCGTTCCGTTCTGGGCAACCGTTATCGATCCGCTGACGCCCTGAGCTGATGCCGCGGTTTCCGAAGCGCTACGCCGATGCCGTCGCCCGCTTGCGCGTGCCGAGCGGTTTCCTCGTGGTCGCGGCGTTCGCCTGGTTTTCGCAACCGACCGCGGGTTCGCTCGCGGCCGGACTGCCGGTCGCCGTGCTGGGTCTGGCCGTGCGCGCGTGGGCCGCGGGGTGTCTCGCCAAGAATGCGCGGCTCGCGACAGGAGGCCCATATGCCTACACACGAAATCCCCTGTATCTCGGCACGGTTGTCGTGGCGGCCGGGCTGGCCGTCGCCGCGCGCAGCGTGGGCCTGGGCTTGTTGTTCGCTGCGGTGTTTGTATTCGTTTATCTGCCGGTGATTCAATTGGAGGAGCAGCATCTGCGCAGCCTTTTTCCTAGATTCGCAGAGTATGCTGCCGCTGTGCCCCCGCTCTGGCCGCGCTTCGGCCGTGGGCGGGATGGACGTACTTTCCGCTGGGCACTGTACGTGAAGAACCAGGAGTATCGGGCCGCGCTGGGTTTTGCACTGGGCGCGCTATTTCTTCTGTGGAAAGTGCCGCGCTAGCACGTTGTTCGAATTTTCCGAAAGACGAGCATACTCCGGCTGGGCTGCACATGAACGTCGGGGCTGCCGGTGAGGGCGAGGGCAATCAGTACGCGTTCATTTACGGTATTCCAAACGAGAGGACAGGTACTCTTTTGTGCTGGGTGCAAGTCAAGCGATCCGCTCGTGGTCGGCCGAGTGGTTCGGTCGCGCTTTCTGCTCAAAGGCGGCCGCGCCGTTCTCGAAGAACTCCTTTTGCCATCGGTAGAACACCGTGGGCTGCATAGTCTCCCGGCCCCCACTCTCGTCGGCGTCGGAAGCACAAGCTGTCGGCTTCCTCTTCGTTAGCAGCCGGACAAGCTTTAGTCGCGCCGGAAGCATAGTCTACGATAACCCTGTCTTTCGACTGGAACTCCACTTCTCGCCATCGACGATGGCCCCAAAGGGCACAACTTGGCGTCGGGTTGTAGAATCCGGATTCC
>JAGWQP010000642.1 GCA_028876805.1 Acidobacteriota bacterium
GCCAATCCGCGGATGGTGACCTTCGCGTATGAAATGTCGGCGGCCGAGGATGGCCGCCGGCTGGCTTCGGGCCACACGCGGCACATCCTGGTCGACCACGCGTTCCGGCGGACGCGGCTTCCAGCGAAATACTTCTCGATGTTCGGGCTGTCAGGTCCGAGCGAACCGCTTTAGAACTGGGAGCGACGATCGTTTAGCCCTTTTTTGCGGCGGTGATTGCGCGAAGACGCCCGCGCTGTGGCATCGGCAGCCTGTGTGCTCGGCGGGGCGCCGTTCGCCGAACGATGGTTTATCTGGCGTTCGGTTGAAGATATGGCTGCCGACTGTTTAACCTTGACCCGCTCGCGGATCTGAAAAGGCCCGGCCGAGTCGAAGCAGTAGCCCCTGAAGGTCTTGCGTAATTGAGTTCACCGGCAAGACGGGCGGTGGGAAGTGTATGCCACAATCCCTCACGATGTCGAGGAGAGAATCCGGGACAAACCCGTCGATTGTTTACCGCAGAATGCGCTCAAGCCACGGTTTCACGACCCGCCTGCCGCTGGACGGCATGCGGTGCCCGCCGTCGATTAAGTGAAACTCAACATCCCCGGCCCGCCGCCGCAAGCGCTCCTCATAATGTGCGGTGATCTCGGGCGGATAGTATTCATCACTCGTCCGCGCAATGTGCAGCACCGCCGCCCCGACCCGCTGGTACGCGCCCTCGTCCCAGTCGCCAGGCAGGCCGCCGCAGACGCCGATGACGCCGCGGACGGCATCCGGATGGGTTGCCACGAAGCGGTAGTTCAGCCCCACCGCCTGGGAGAAGCCGACGAGCAGCCGCCGTTGTGGAGGGACGCCGAATTGGCGTCCGGCTTCGGCGGCTGCGTGCAAGACCATCTCGTGGTGGAGCCGGATGGATTCGGCCGGGCGCCGGTTCGTAATCCAGCCATACCCGACCTCGCGGTTCCCTGGCCCGAGGAAGAATTGGTAGGGTCCCTGTAGCGAGACCAGGATGGGCTGAATTTCGAACAGCCGGGCCGTCAGGGGGAGCATCGCTTCCGGGCTGGCTCCGAATCCATGGAGCGTCACGACGAGCGGAGCCTGCGCGTCCACGGTGTCCGGTGCCAGGACGAGGTAGTGGCAGTCCAGTCGCGCCGAAAAGGTTTGGTCCGCAACCTCACCCATGCCTTTCGGTTGTAGCATGACGAGCGATGGGAGCGCCGATCGCCGGCTGCCGCCAGCCCGCCGCGTTCGACCTTGGCAGGCTTACTCGAAGCAACCGCGATGCCGACTCAAGGGGGATTCCACTGCCCTTCTGCTGTTCGGAAATGGCGGCCATGGCGGCGAGCGACCTGCCTACTTAAGCTGGTTCCCCGCCGCTTTGGCGGATTCGCGAGCGCGCGAGACAATGTAGGCCTGAATCGCCCGCACCTCGATTGGGTTGAGGATCTTCTGGAACGACGGCATGCCGAGCGATGCGCGGTTCCCGCCCAAAACGGTGTCTTCGATTCGTTCGAGAGTGTCTCGGTTGGAGTAGCGGAGATCGGGCAGCGGGCCGGCCACCGCGTTGATGCCGTGACAACCCGCGCAGTGGGTATTGAAAAGCAGGCCGCCCTCATGCACCACTCGCGGCGAAGCGCTAACGCTGAGGACCGGCGTAGGCGGCTCCTGGTGGCCGAACGCTGGGGGATTCAGAGTTGCCGTTCCGCCAAGCTTGAACGTAAGAATCCGGCCATACCCGGGCCTGACTGGGCCTGATCCGGGTGCGTTAAACAGCGCGGCACCTCCGCCCCATCCCGCCATGACCGACACATATTGGGTACCATCGACCGAGTATGTCACGGGCGGGGCGATGATACCCGTCCCGGCATCGAACCGCCAGAGTCGCGTGCCATCGCTGGCACGATACGCGGCCAACCACCCGTCGGCGCGCCCCTGGAACACCAGGTTGCCGGCCGTGGCAAGAACACCTCCGCCTTCAACCGTGGGATAATTTGCCCGCCAGGCGGCCTGCTGCTTCACCGGGTCCCACGCGACCAGTTCCCCTTTGGCGGCAGGCAGCCAAGCCAGCCTAGCGTTCAGGGGGCCATCGTACAAGGGGTCCAGCCCCAGATTCGTGCGATCCGGGTTATATTTCCATTTCGCATCGGGCGCGTGGACAAACTGGGTGCCCGCTTTCGCCGCCAGATAGACCAGCCCGGTCGCCGGACTGAAGGCCATCGGGTTCCAGTTGTGTGCGCCGTCCGGACTGGGCGAGGCGATCACCGGCCGGAAGTCGGCGTAGCCGGGCGATTCGATCGGACGCCCGGTCTCGCGATCGAGTCGGGTGGCCCACGTGACACCGCTCACGAACGGCGTGCCCGAAATGAACTTCCCGGTCTCACGATCAAGAACGTAGAAGAACCCGTTCTTGTTCGCCTGCATGATCACTTTTCGCACGCGGCCGCCGATGGTGAGGTCGGCCTGCATCAGCGGTTGCGTCGCGTCGAAGTCCCAATTGTCCCCGGGGGTCGTTTGGAAATACCAGGCCAGTTGGCCGTTACTTCTGTGCACTGCGAGGATCGACGCCGTGTACAGGCTGTCGCCTCCGCGCCGCAGCGCGCGGTACCAGGCCGTGGGGTTTCCCGTTCCGAAATACAGCAGATCCAGTGTGGGATCGTAGACGATGCCTTCCCAGGGAGTGCCGCCTCCGCCTACCTTCCACCATTCGCCTGTCCAGGTCTTGGCCGCGTCTTTCAAGGCCTTCGATTCGAATCCCTGCGCGGGATCGCCAGGCACGGTATAGCAACGCCAGCTCAATTTTCCCGACTCGGCGTCATATGCCGAGATGTACCCGCGCACGCCATACTCCGCGCCCGCGTTGCCGATGATCACGAGGCCCTTGGCGATGCGGGGAGCGCTGGTGATCGAGTAGGGCTTGGTGCTATCGGACGCCGCTGCGCTCCACACCGGTGTTCCGGAACGCCCTTCGAGAGCGATCAGGCGGCCGTCCAGGGTTCCCAGATATACCTTGCCGCGGTACAGGGCCACACCGCGATTGACCACATCGCAGCAGATGAAATATGCGCGCTCGCGCGCGACCTTCGGATCGTAGGTCCAGCGAACGTCTCCGGTCTTTGCGTCAAGGGCGTCCACCACGCTCCAGGAGCCTGTCGTGTAAAGGACGCCATCCTCGACGAGCGGCGTCGCTTCCAGACCGCGTGTCGTACTCAACTCCCGGCTCCAGGCTAGTCCCAGCTTGGCGACCGTCTGCTCATTAATCTGGCTCAGCGGACTGAAGCGGTGGTCGTCGTAGGTCCGGCCGTACATCAGCCAGTTGGCCGAGTCTTGAGCGGCGCCCCGGAGCCTCGATTCGTCGAGGGTCTGCGGCCGATTGCAGGAAACCGACAAGAAAACGCTGAGCAAGATAGCCCAAGCACTGGCTTGTGACATCGAACGAAACCTCCAAGGGCAACCGTGCCAGGGTCAACTATAGCATCGCCATGAGATTGTGCCAGGAGTCTTGTGAGGCGAAACGCGGGCGGCGGAATGAATACAGCCCGCGCGATCAACTCTTGCCTTTGACAACGGGGAGCCGCCTTCAAGCAAGCGTCGCCACCGGTGTCGCGCAGCGGGAGGAAGCGCCATCTCCATCATTCAAAAATCCTAATCAACCGTAGGATCGTTCCAGTACGAGTACCCCAGTACTGATCAGACTGATACAGCCCCCGATTCTTATTGACAGGCTTGCCTTTAACAGTTCATATTAGCTTCCGATAACTCCCGTAGGGAGGGGTGACTGTCCCAAAAACTGCTCAATCTACGGTTGGGCTTGGTGCGAAGCTCCTGTTTGCGGCGTGAGAAGCGCCTCGCCACCGCACCCGACTTTTTGGAAACGTGGTGAGGGCGCACGCCAGGCGTAGTTGTTCCGCCGGAGTGGCAGTGCGACCCATATGGCAGGCAGGGATTTACAAAGCAAGGATTTACAAGGCAAGGATTTGAAGGCGATGTCGGAAAAAGGGAGCAATCCGAATCCGTTAAGCAGCGCTGGCAGCGCTCGACCCAGGGTTGTTTCTTCCAAACCGCCGGACCTCCATCGGGAGGCAGTGGCGGGGCGTCCTCCGTTGTTTTCCGGCATTTCCGCAGACGACTATGCGGCGATTTCCGCC
>JAGWQP010000643.1 GCA_028876805.1 Acidobacteriota bacterium
CACCGGCGGGATTCGCGTCCAGGCGCCGCATGGGATGGGTGTGCTGCGAAGCGCTGGGACCATCATCGTTCCCGGCTGGCACGTGGACGCAGCTCCGCCCGAGGCGCTGCTCCGCAGACTGCGGGCGGCGCACGGTGCGGGGGCGCGGCTGGTTTCGATCTGCTCCGGCGTCTTCGTGCTCGCGGCCACTGGGTTGCTCGATGGCAAGCGGGCCACCACGCATTGGCGGTATGCGGAACGGCTGGCCGCGCGTTATCCACGCATTAAGGTGGAAGCGGACCGCCTATATGTGGATGAGGGCAGCATTCTCACTTCGGCGGGTAGTGCGGCGGGGATCGACCTGTGTCTGCACATTGTGCGGCGGGACTATGGGGCGGAAGTTGCAAACTCGGTGGCGCGGCGCCTGGTGATGCCGCCCCATCGGGATGGCGGGCAGGCTCAATTCGTGGCCGAACCGCTGCGGGACCGGCGCGAGGAGGGCCTGGCGCCGGTGCTGTCGTGGGCGCAGGCGAATCTGGCGCGGGCGCTGCGGGTGGACGATCTGGCGCGGCGGGCCGCGATGTCGCCGCGGACCTTCGCGCGCCAGTTCGTGCGGCAGAATGGCACGACGCCGCACCAGTGGCTGATGCATCAGCGCGTGCTGGCGGCGCAGCGCCGCCTGGAAAAGACGGCGGAGAGTATCGACCAGGTCGCGGCGGCAGTGGGTCTGGAATCGGCGGCCACGCTGCGGGTTCACTTCGCGCGCGCCTTGGGGATTTCGCCGGCGGCATACCGGCGGCGCTTTTCCACCGCAACGACTGGGCGGATTGAGACTGAGAGGAGGTTCATTTGACCGCCGAGCCGCGGAGGACGCTGAGGCCACACAGCGCGGCGGAGCCGCAACTAAATGAGGTGGGCTTTGAGGAGCCAGCAGTCTGGAGTCAGGAGTTGTCATTCGAGAGAAAGACGTCAAGTTGACTTGTCGCGCGGCCGGACTGGGATCTTCATACCTGTTTCGTGCGGAGGCTCGTGCGCACCAGAAAACCTGTGGTGGGAACAGAACGGAGTGATGTATCAGATCCGGATAGCGCTGAAAAGCAGTACGACAGAGAAAGAGCATCCTGGGAGATGAGGATTTTCAGAAGCCCGCGGCGCAGACCTGGCGACTCACTGGATACCGGCAACGGATTGGCTGCCCGGTGGCGAGTTTCGCTGAATCTGCGATTTCAACAACGACAGGGTTAGACTCGGAGAGAGGTGAAGGGATGATCTACAAGTCCAAGCATCGCAGGATCTGGCGTGGGTTGAGGCCACAAGTTCGGTTTCTGCTAGCTATGGGGGCGATGGTAACAGCTTGCTTGTCCCCCAATGCAACCGCGCAATGGCTCGATTACCCCAGTCCTGGAATCCCGCGCACTCCCGATGGCAGAGCGAATCTCACTGCGCCTTCGCCGCGACAAGCCGATGGAAAGCCAGACCTGTCCGGCATTTGGCGGGGACCAGGCGCCGGCAGCTACGATCGGAACATCGCGAGGGACCTGAAGCCTGCCGATATTCAGCCGTGGGCCGAGGCGCTGTACCAGGAACGAATCCGGAATATGGGTAAGGATGCGCCGCGAGCCAATTGCCTCCCCGACCCCTTTGTCTACTACCACATGGTCGACCTGGCCCGGTTCGTTCAAACGCCCGGATTGCTGGTTATTCTGTATCAGGGCACCACCAACAGCGTTCATCGAACCGTTTTCCTCGATGGCCGCAGGATACCAGCCGAACCCAATCCCGCTTGGATGGGATACTCGGTTGGCCGATGGGAAGGGGACACACTGGTAGTGGAAACCGCTGGCTTCAATGATCGGGGGTGGCTCGACATCGAGGGGCATCCTCATACGGAAGCCCTTCACATTACCGAGCGCTTTCGGCGTCGCGATTATGGGCATATGGATTTGGATGTAACGATCGACGATCGAGGGGCTTTCTCCAAACCATTTTCACTAAGCATCGACAAGACCCTGGTTCCCGACACTGATCTTCTCGAGAGCGTGTGCGAGAATGACCGCTCCGTCACGCACATGGTGGGCGACACTCCGGCGAGGCTGCCCCGGCAGATTCTCTCCAGCTATGTGGGCGTCTACGAATACGGACCCGGCCGCGAAGCGCGAATCTCATCCGAAAGCGATCTGTTGTTCCTGCAGGAAGGTGCGAACCCGTTGAAACTACCGCTGGCAGCCGGCTCGGAAACGAACTTCATATCGCGTACGAATGGAGACCGCATCGATTTCATCAAGGACGCGAACGGGACGGTCACGGGATTCATTTACCATGCCGGGACAGGCGATCGAACTGCGGTCCGAAAGCGATAAGTGTGCCATCGTGCGGTGGCAAGTGTCCGTTGCATTGACGCTTACACCATGCTAAACCGCCGCACCTCGTTGAAAGCGTTACTTCGAGGCGATGGTGGGGTTCACCCAGCCGTTCTTCATCACGCCGAGCGACGGACGAAAGCTGAGATAGTCCACATGATCGGGAATATCGGCCCAGCCATGTATTACGCCCGGCGGAA
>JAGWQP010000644.1 GCA_028876805.1 Acidobacteriota bacterium
AAATCGGACAAGACTAATGTGTCTGAATAGCCGCTGTAAAACTGCCGCAGCGTTCCTGGTTGCAGGAGGCGAGCAGGAGGACCTTCGCCCGATCTTCGCCAGTGGACACGAGGTGCCGGTTGAATTGGCGCACTGACAAATTTCCTCCTGCGCGCCTCCTGCACAGCGGACCCGCGTCGTCACTCGTTGTCACTCTTGGGCCGTAAGTCTATGAAAACTTGGTAGTGCTAATGGGAATCGAAAGCGGAACCCCCCGTTTCAGCCAGTGTCACCCCGTACTAAACCGTTGCTTTTCAGTGCGAGCTATAACTCGCCATTGCAGCCCGTTTCATCCTGTGATCGGGTTTTGTGACGTCGGTGTGACGTCGCTGCGCTTCCCACTGTGCGGAAGTTGCGCGCGCGGCGTTCAGCCGACGATGTCACGCCCAGGTAGGTTGCAATACACCGCCTGCCTCCGGCGCGTACCCTCGTGCGCGATGCTATAGCGTCCGGTTCGTTGGTAAACATCGGCTACATCCGCGAGTGCGACCTGGGCGCCATCGGGATTAGTCAGGAGCAAGGCCGCAATCGCTTCCGGGATCTGAGTCCAAACGAGAAAACTCAGTGGGCGAGACTGACGTAATCCTGTGCCGCACGGGGCCAGGTGGTCTTGCAGTGCGGGCAAGTGGAGCTCTTTTCCCGGCATTCCACACAGACGATCAAACCGCATCGAGGGCAGTGGCGCGGGCCTGAATCGGAGAGAGGCTGCCGGCAGGACATGCACGCGTTCGCTACATTGCGTTCGGATTGGATGGTTTTCCAAAAGAAGACTCCCATGCCGACTCCAGCCAGCACGGCCATCGTAAGAAGAAAAATGACGAGCACCATAATGCGTCGCGGAGGGCCCGCAAACAATTATTATCGCCCACCCAGTCGATGCTCCGAGGTTTCCACCGCTATCGGCGCCGGGCGACAGCTTCCGAGTAGGAGAACCGAGTGCTCCAGGTCGCGAGAGTTGTGGGCTACGAGACCTGCGTCGCAATAGTCAGGCATGGGGCGCGGAGTGATTGGCGGCTGGGCAGTAACTCGGTTAATGCAGAGCTGCCAGCGAACATCGGTTTGCTGATGTACCTTGCACGCGTCCAGTGTGGGTCGCCATCATGCCATCGATCCCGATGAGGACCGAGCCAACGCCCGCCAGATCGCAGCCGCACCGGAATTGTACGAAGCAGCTCTTCGACGATTGGGACGCGGTCGCGAAAGCCGCCGAGGCCATCGAACCCGATGACGTGGTTCTTGGGGGTGGCAATGTTAAGCACCTGAAAGAGAATCGACGTCGCGCAGCCGAGGCTCATCAGGCCGCAACTCGACGATATAATGAACTTCGCCTGTCTTATCGGACCGAAGATAGCGCGCACGAACGATTCCAACAACGCCTTCCTTGATCGAAACGACGTCCCCGATTTCGAGCTTGGGTTCATCGGATCGGCGCGTGATTGTTCGTCGTGGCGGTTCGTCCACCTGTCCATTTTGGCGCACGGCAGCAGTCCGCCGCGGCGGAGTCGGGCGGCGGTGACGAGCGAGCGATGGCCGGGCAGCGGCCGCAGGAATCCTCGAGCGGCTAAGACTCATCGTAGACTGTTATGTCAGCGCACCCGTTTCACTGAGCCATGATTGCCCAAATCCTATCAATATTCGCCTGTGGTGTTTTCTTCGGTGCCGCGGTGTACATCACCCTTGTGGAACAACCTGCCCGAATTTCGTGTGGTACGCATCTTGCGGTGACGCAGTGGCGGCCCAGCTACAAGCGGGCCACCTTGATGCAGGCTCCGCTCGCCGTCATCGGCTCACTTTCGGCGTTCATCGCTTGGCGATTTGACGGTCGAACGGCATGGCTCGTCGGGGGATTACTCCTCCTGCTGGTTGTTCCGTTCACCCTCGTTGTGATTACGCCCGTTTGGCCCTGGCGGGTCAGTTTCCGATAGCCAGCCTCTAAGCTACTCTGAGTTCCCGGCTCCCACCCTATCGAGCGTCCGTTCCACTTTTTCGGCAAGGGCTGCCACGGTATATGGCTTCTGCAAGAACGCGGCCACCGCACCGGGAGGGAATGCTCTTTGCGCTTCTTCCTCCGGGTAGCCGCTGGTCAATAGGATCGGCAGATCGGGGTAGTCGCGGTTCAGGATCGGCACCAGTTCCTCGCCTCCCATCACCGGCATGGTTAAGTCGAGGAGGACGAGCGCGGGTGGACGGGCAGCGCGGGCGAGCACGTCCAGCGCGTCCCTGCCGTTCCCGGCTTCCAATACTTCATAGCCTCGGCTGCGCAGTTCCGTAGACACCAACCCGCGCACCTGTTCCTCGTCCTCGACGATGAGAATAGCCCCGCGCGGGCTACGACGTCGCGGCAAAGCGCGCGGTCGCGGGGCGGGCGGAGCGACCGCGTCAAGCTGCTTGGCGCTCGCCGGCAGAAAGATCCGGAAGGTCGAGCCGGCGCCGGGAGAACTGTGTACCTCGATATAGCCGTTGTAGCTGCGCACGATGCCCTGGACAGCAGCCAGACCCAGTCCGCGCCCCATGAACTTGGTCGTGAAAAAAGGATCGAAGATGTGGGCCAAGGTTGCCTCGTCCATGCCGGAGCCGTTGTCCTTTACTTCCAGGCATACGGACGGCCCAGGCCGGACATCGAACGCCGACGCCCGGGCGTCGTTCATTTCCGGCGCGATGTCGCAAGGGTTGGTGGCGATCTCGATCCGTCCGACGGAGTTGCTCGGGATGGCTTCGCCGGCATTGATCACTAGGTTCAGCAGGATTTGCTCGATCTGGCTGTGATCGGCATCGACGAGCACTGGCTGTGGGGACAGGTGAAACAGCAACTCCATACGCTTGGGGATGGAAGCCGAAAGAAGGTGGGTGGAGCGGGTGACCAGGTCCGAGAGGTCGAATGTTTCGGAGAGGAACCGGCCCTTGCCGGCATAGGCCAGCAATTGACGGGTGAGGTGTGCGGCCTCTTCCGATGCGCTGATGATGCGTTGCAGCTCTTCGCAGGAAGGGTATTGTCGGAGGGCGGCATCCGCGTTTCCCATGATGACGGTCAGGAGATTGTTGAAATCGTGAGCGACGCCGCCGGCGAGCACGCCGATGCTCTCCAGCTTTTGTACCTGGCGCAGACGCTCTTCGGTTCGCTTGCGTTCGGTGATATCCCCGAAGACGGCGACGGCGCCGCGGGGGAAGCCCTCAGCATCCAGGAGGGGGACGGCGATGCCAATCAGGCTGCGGGCAGTTCCGTCTTCGAACACGGCATCCATTTCGTAATCCTGAATCCTGTGCCCGGTGGCGGCCGCTTGCTGGATGGGCAGCTCGGAAACCGGGATCTCCTTCCCGGATCTCACGAACCGGAACGTATCCGGACGCTCGCCTTCGGGCGCCGATTTCGAGAGATTGCTTGCGGGCGGCCGCCGGAGCAGCTCGTACGCGGCTCGATTACCCATTATGTTGCGGCACTCCGAATCGCGGGAGAGGAAAACGGCGACGGGCATGGCTTCCATGATCGCCTCCAGCTCCCTGGCGCGGGCCATCTCTTCGTGGTGGCTCTTGCGGAGGGCATCTTCGGTTTTGCGCTGCTCGGTGATATCGGTCATCGTGCCGAACCAGCGGACCACCCTGCCGTCCCGGTTGCGCAACGGCACCGCGGCACCCAGGAAGGGATGAAAAGCATCGTCGGCGCCCCGCACCCCAAAAACCGATTCGAATGGCTCGCCGGTGGCAACCGAGTGCCGCCAGCGTTCCAGGGCTTCGCGCGAGTTCTCCGGATCGAGCGCGGACATCCAACGCCGCCCTTTCGACTGTTCGGGTGTCAGGCCGGTGAAATCGAACCAGCGTTGGTTGATCCAGAAGAAGGAGCCATCCGCGTTAGCCATTCCGCACAGCTGGGGGATCGCGTTGGCCAGAGTGCGAAACTGCTCTTCGCTTTGCCGCAAGTCTTCTTCCATCTTCTTGCGTGGGGTGATGTCACCAATGATACCCGTGAGCCGCCTGGGCCGTCCTTCCGGATCACGCTGGGGTCTGCCCTTCACCCAGATCCACCGCAGGGCGCCGCCCGCCGTGCGGATGCGGCACTCGTATTCCAGATCGGCGCCGGTAATGGCCTGCTGCGCCATGCGGCCGACTTCCGCGCGGTCCTCCGGCACCACGTGATCCAGAAACATCTCATAAGTCCATTCCCGCAGGGGGGCGGGGTAGCCGAAGATTGCATCATGCTCCGCCGAGCGCCAAGCTTCGCGGCTGGCCAGATCGAAGTCCCAGGCGCCTAGGTTCGCGGCCTCGAGGACGAACTTCAGGCGCGCTTCACTGGCGCGGAACGCCTCGAGAGCGTCCCGGAAAGCCGCCGATCGATGCTCAACTTCAAGCACCAGTTCAGCCTCAATATTTTCACGGGCCGTCATAATGTTCACGGTCCTTCTGACCTATTGGATGCATCACGGTATCGAATGGAATTCCCGCTTACGTTTCGTCGTAGAATTCTCACGGCGTGAGGGTTTGGTCGCCGTGCTTTCAGCGGCCCGAGTCCTAGGCGATGTCCTTCGCGTGGAGATGGTGCATCAGTGAAAGGGCCTTCCAATTCGCCAGCGAAATACCCGCTGGGCTTCCGTCTTCATTCGCACACTTCCAACGTTCTACTGAAAGGACCGACTTGGTTCGACCTCGGAGGTCATCTGCTCCGAACCTCGTCCAGCAAGGCGAACTGGAGGCGGATGAATGGGGCCGTGCGCACGAAGTTCGTGCCGCTCATCCGTAGCACGGTTGACGGAGAGGCCGCGCCTCGCGCAGCATTCGAATCTCTGGCGAGCGAGTCAGAACGTCGGCTCTCTGACGTGCAGAAAGCGCGGGCGCGAGAGTGGCTCCGAATATTGACACTGGCTTGACCTGGACGGCGGGAGCTTTCGGCGAGGCCGCAATATCCACTTCCTGACGATAAACGGATTATCGGACAGTGGACGGTAACGCCACGCCAGCCGCTCGACTCACACCTAGGATGACTTTTTGTTAGGGGCCACACTATTGGTGACACCCCTCATATTTTTCAGCCGGCTCTCAACTCTTTATCTATGCGGGGCGGCGACTTTGCGGAGCCTGGTGCTCGAGCGGCCGGCGAAAGCCAATAGGCGCGCGCCGTCCCGCAGGGGAATGTTTTGAGCGCCGTGTAGTGTGCCTAGTTCCGCGACGCCGTGCGAGGCATGCAAGCGATTGCGGGAGAAGTACGCAAGCGCCACTGATAAAGCGTGAATGGGCGAAGGCCGATCTGGTTGCGGCGATGTCCACAAGTGACCAGGTCGAAGTGAAGGCCGCGCAATCGGTGGTTGAACAGGCCGCGCGAGAATGGGAATCAGCCCGGACTGAGCTGGATGCGCATTTGGCATCACACCTCAAATGGGAACCGTCGATGACAAGTGACCGGGGCAATCAGCGGACTTCGGGCGTATCACTTGCGCGAAGGGGATTTCTCGCCAGGAATGGCGTTTTCGCGTGCCAGTCGCCGTCTCGGTCATTCTCCGAGTGGCCGACGATTCGCCCCGAGCGTCACCGCGGGATGGTAAACACTACGGCGTCAGGGAGGAGGTAATATGCCGGTAATCCGCTTGGCCCTCGGGACCGAGTTTCGGATACGCCACGTTGCTAAGGAGGGAACGCGCTGCGCCAGGCATCACTGGAGCAACCTGATCACAAGCA
>JAGWQP010000645.1 GCA_028876805.1 Acidobacteriota bacterium
CGTTGGCTTGCATCAATGCCGCGAAGTTGCCGATGGTCATCGAGAGCAGCGCCGAGACCCACACCAGCGGCTCCCAGCCGTTGCCGATCGGCTGGAAGGCGACCATAAAAATCCGGAAGAAGACGGCGAAGGCGGCGGCCTTTGGGCCAGCCGAGAGAAACGCCGTCACCGGCGTAGGCGCGCCCTGGTAAACGTCCGGCGCCCAGATCTGAAACGGCGACGCCGAGACCTTGAATCCCAGGCCCACAAACATCAGCGCCGCCGCCACTCCCGCTAGCACCGGTGAGGGAGCATTCGGCCCGATGAGCGCGGCGCGCACTGACGTCAGATTAACCGTTCCGGTCGAGCCGTAGATGAACGCCACCCCGTACAGGAAGAAGCCTGTCGCGAACGACCCCAGCAGGAAGTACTTCAAAGCCGATTCATTGGCGCGTTTGTCGTCACGGAGATAGCCCGCCAGGATATAGCTCGCGATCGATGAAATCTCCAGGCCCAGGAACATCATAATCAGCTCATTGGCCGATACCATCAGGCACTGCCCAGCGATCGAATAGAGCAGGAGCGCGTGGTATTCGCTAGTCTCCGCATCCTGCCGATGGAGGAATCGATACGACTGCAGAATCGTAAGAATGCCGACGCCAATCACCAGCACCCGAAAGAACGTGGCGAAACCATCCACCATCAGCATTCCGCCAAACGCCGGGCCCGCGTCAGTATAGGCGTACAGAGACGCCGACAGCGCTGCCACCAGAGACAACAGGCTTAGGTGACCGAAGGCGTTGGACGAACGCTTATGGAGCAGCGGATCGAGCACCATCAGAACCGTACCCATCAATGTCAACAGGATCTCCGGCAGGAACCGGACTATGTCGCTGGTCGAGACGAAGCTGCTAACGGGCACGAGCCACCTCGGGATTCGGCTTTCGCTTGACCAAGAACGGAACGTTGACCTGGGTCTGGCTCAGGACGCGCGCCGTGGTCTTGCTGACCGGCGGGAGGAAACTCTGGGGATAGACGCCCATCCACACCATCATCGCCACCAGCGGAACCACCATCGCCCATTCGCGCGGGTTCAGGTCGGGGAGGCGCGAGCGCAGCGGTTCGCTCGCCACGCCATAAAACACCCGCTGATACAGCCACAACATGTAGCAGGCGGAGAGGATCACGCCGAGCGCCGCCCAGACCGCCCAGGTGTAGTTGGCGAGAGCCGTGCCCTGCAGCACCAGAAATTCGCCAACGAAGTTGTTGAGCATGGGCAGCCCGATGCTGGCGAGCGTGGTGATCAGGAACGCAGTCGAAAGCCACGGGGCGGCGGTCGCCACGCCGCCATAATCTTCGATGGCGAGGGAATGGCGACGCTCGTACAACAGGCCGACCAGAACGAAGAGCGCTCCCGTCGAGATGCCGTGATTGAGCATCTGGTAGACGGCGCCGTCGAGTCCGAGCTGGGTGAAGGAAAAGATGCCCAGCACGACGAATCCCAGGTGACTGACCGAGGAATACGCCACCAGCTTCTTCATGTTCGGTTGCACCATCGACACCAGCGCGCCGTAGATGATCCCGATGATGGCCAGCATCGCGATCCAGGGCGCGCATTGCCGCGACGCGCTCGGGAACAGCGGGAGGCAAAAGTGCAGGATACCGTAGGTGCCCATTTTCAGCATGACGGACGCCAGCATCACAGAACCCGCGGTCGGAGCCTCGACGTGCGCGTCCGGCAACCAGGTGTGCAGCGGGAACAAGGGCACTTTGATGGCGAAGGCAACAAAGAACGCGAGGAATAGCAGCAATTGTTCGGTCGGTGCGAACGAGAGCCGGCCGCCAGAGAGCATCTCTAGCAGCGTCGGATAGCTGAACGTGCCGGCGCGGTTGTAGAGGTAAATGATGGCCACCAGCATCAAGACCGAACCAGCCATGGTGAACAGGAAGAATTTCACGGCGGCATAGATCCGCCGCTCGTGGCCCCAGATCCCCACCAGGAAATACATGGGAACCAGCGAAACCTCCCAAAAGACGTAAAACAGGAAGAGATCTTGCGCGATGAAGACCCCAAGCAGTCCGAATTCCAGCAGCAGCAGGAACACGTAGAACTCTTTCACGCGGCTCTGGATGTAGCGCCACGAAACCAGCACGCAAATCGGGGTGAGGAACGTCGTTAGCAGCAGCAGCCACAACCCTACGCCGTCCACGGCGACGTAATAGCGGATCTCGGGTGTGGTGATCCACGGCACATTGATCGCCAACTGCTCGCCAGCTGCGTTCCAGTCGAAGACCTGCGGCAGCACCAGCGACACAAGAAACGTGACCAGAGAAATGACGAGGGCCCACACACGGCTGCCCTCAGGCGAGGAGCGGGGGATCGCGAGAGCGATCAGAAATCCGGCGAGCGGCAGCATCAGCAGCAGCGTCGGCAAGTTCATCGGAGGCCCCCGGCCATGCCCATGGCCACGATTAGAAGCACCGAGCCGAACACCACCCACGTCGCATAGCTGCGGATGTTTCCGGACTGCAGCAGACGAAGAATGCCGCCGATGTCCCGGGCGCGCGAACCGATGCCGTTGGCGATGCCGTCGATCAAACCCACGTCAGCGGCCCTCCACAGCAGCATACGCGAACCGCCGACTACCGGCTTCACCAGCATCCGGTCGTACACTTCATCCACGAAGTACTTGTTGTAGACCAGCGTGTACAGTCCCTTCATGTTGGCGGCGACAAAATCCGCCAGGGCCGGTTTGGCCACGTACATCACGTAGGCGACCAAGATGCCCATGACCCCCGCCGCCACCGAGAAGCCCATGAGGGTGATATCCTCGGCCTCCTTTATAGGAGGAAAGACCGCGCTCAGAAACTGCGGAACCGGGAACATGAAGCCGCCCGCTACCGAAAGCAGGGCCAGAATCGCGAGTGGCACCGTCATCACGGGCGGCGATTCGTGGGGATGTCCGTCGCCTCGGTAGGTGCCGAAAAACGCCAGGAAGATCGCGCGAAAAACGTAAAACGCGGTGATCCCGGCCGTCAGGGTGCCTAACCAGTACATCCAGGGGGAGTGATGGTAGGCGGCTAGCAGAATCGCGTCTTTGCTGAAAAATCCCGCAAACGGCGGCACACCGGCGATCGCCAGCGCGGCCGAAATCATGGTCCAGAACGTCCAGGGAATCTTCCGCCGCAAGCCACCCATGTTTCTGAGATCCTGCTCGCCGGAGAGCGCGTGAATCACGCTACCCGATCCCAGGAAGAGCAGGGCCTTGAAAAACGCGTGCGTGACCAAGTGGTAGATGCCGGCCGAAAATGCCCCAACCCCGACTCCGACGAACATGTAGCCCAGTTGCGAAACCGTGGAGTAGGCAAAGACCTTCTTGATGTCGTTCTGCGCGGTGCCGATGGTAGCTGCGACAAACGCCGTCGCCAACCCGATGACCGCGATTACTTCCATCGCGATAGGGGCATGCGTGTAGATGGGCCAGCAGCGCGAGGTCATGTAGACGCCCGCGGTCACCATGGTCGCGGCATGAATGAGCGCCGAAACCGGCGTAGGACCTGCCATGGCATCGGGGAGCCACACGTACAACGGAATCTGCGCTGACTTGCCGGCAGCACCCACCATCAGCAGAATGCCGATCAGAGTGAGAACCGATTCCGGTGCGGTAGGAGCCTTCTGGAAAACCGTGGTGAAGTCGAGCGACCCGAAGCTCTTCACCATGTAGAACATCGCCAGCGAAAAGCCAAAGTCGCCGATCCGGTTCACGATGAACGCCTTATTGCCGGCGTCGGTGGCGAATTTCTTCTCGAAATAAAACCCGATCAGCAGGTAGCTACAGAGTCCGACGCCTTCCCAGCCGACGAACAGGACCAGGAAATTGGCCGCCAGCACGAGTACTAGCATGAAAAACATGAACAGGTTCATGTAGGCGAAGAACCGGTAGTAGCCGCCATAGTGCGGGCCGTATTCGTGCGCCATGTAGCCGATCGAATAGATGTGAATCAGCGATCCGATCCCGGTCACTACCAGCAACATGACCGCCGTGAGCCGGTCGACCGCGAAGTCGCAGCCCAGGGTGAACGTGCCGCTCTGGATCCAGGTGAAATAGTGTTCGACGTGTGCCGCCGAGAGGTCGCCCAGCCCCAACAGGGTCTTGAGCACCCAGGCGAAGGACAGCAACACGCTGCCGATACCGAACAGATTCACCAGCGTCTTGGAAAACCGCTGTCCGAGGAGGCCGTTGATTGCGAAACCCGCGAACGGGAGAACCGGTATGAGCCAGAGTTGCATCGCTAGTTATTCACGACCGAGACGCGGAAACACCGAGTCATAGGGGTCATCCGGGTGTGCGTACGGTTCAGAGCCTCGCCTTGCTCCATCAGGCTGATCGGCAGGCTGGCGAGAGAGAACCGCCGCACGCCCCGAAGCCTTTTGCATATCATCTACGCTCTGCCGCGTGAGCGCAGAGTTCGCTCGGCCTCCTCCGCGCGCGAAGCGCAGGTCTACCGTACCACGCCTACTGGCGGACGTCCTACAAATCTTTTCATTCTCCCGGTGTCTCTGGCTGTCGACGGTCGTCATGATCAGTTCTTCATCGAATCGATATCGTCGATATCGAGCGTCGAACGATTCTTAAACACCGTGAGGATGATCGCCAGACCCACCGCTGCCTCCGCCGCCGCCACCACCATCACAAAAAAAGTGAACAGGTGGCCGTTTACCTGCTTAAGCTGGTACGAAAACGTGACGAAGCTCAGGTTCACGCCATTCAACATCAGCTCGATCGACATGAACACGGTGATGATGTTGCGCCGGAACAGGAAGCCGGCCACACCCAACGCGAAGATGACAGCGCTGAGCATCAGAAACCAAGAGATCGGCACTTCCGACATCTAGTCGAGTTCCTTTCGCGCCAGAACGATCGCTCCCAGGATCGCGATCAAAATCAACAACGAGGTCACCTCAAACGGCAGCAGATAGGTGGTGAACAAGGCCTTGCCGACCGACTGCGCCGTCCCTCCCGTAAAGCCGCCGAAGCGCACGGAAACGCCCCGCGGAAAAAGGCGCTCGACAAAAAAGGCCAGCAGGCCCAGCAGCGCGATCAGTAGCGGCACTCCGAGTAACTGCACCATGAACGAACGGCCGCGTTTGGTTTCGGCGCCGGCGTTCAGAAGCAGAATGACGAAAATGAACAACACCATGACCGCTCCGGCATAGACGATCACCTGCGCCGCGGCAATGAACTCTGCACCCAGCAGCAAGTAGAGCACCGCCAGAGATCCCATTACGCCGATCAGTGACACGGCACTCGAAATCGGATGGGTCTGCACCACTACGTTGACGGCGCTGACTACCGCAATGATCGCGAAGATCAGAAAGAGAATGAGATCCATTGACTAGAACCAGGCGACCAGAAAACTGGTCACCAGCAAATTCAGCATGGCCACGGGGAACAGAAACTTCCAGGCAAAGCTCATCAGTTGATCGTAGCGGAAGCGCGGCAGCGTGCCCCGAACCCACATAAACGCAAACAGGATTGCGCCCGCCTTGGCACAGAACCAAAATAGCGGCAGCAACCAGCTTTGTACGATCGGCAGCACAAAAACGCCGGCGAGCGCTAGGAAAACGATTCCGAACGCCGCCAGCGTGTACTTGTCCATCTGGCGCGCTGGATGCGCGGCATGATACAAGGCCGTCAGGCCAGCCACCAGGAATATCACGCTCGGAATCAGGTTGGAGCCTTTGGCCGCCGGCCAGGGCGCTTCCCAACCCCCCAGAAACAGCAGCGTGGCCAACGAACTGACTGTCACCATATTCAGATACTCGGCCATGAAGAACGAGGCGAACTTCATACTGCTGTACTCGGTGTGGAAACCCGCTACCAGCTCGTTCTCGGCTTCCGGCAAGTCGAAGGGAACGCGATTAGTTTCCGCAAAGCCCGCAATGAGGAAAATGAGAAAGGCGATAATTTGCGGGAACGGGCGGTGCAACACGTTCCAGTCGAGAACACTGCCCGACTGCGTCGCGACCAGCTCTTTCAGACTGAGGGTATTCGAAATGAGCAGCGGAGAGGCTATGGCTAACGCCATCGGTATCTCGTAGCTGATCATTTGCGCCGAGCTGCGCAGGCCGCCCAGCAGCGCGTACTTGTTGTTGGACGCCCACCCTGCCAGCGCGACTCCGTACACCCCCATCGAGGAGACCGCCAGGATGTACAGCACTCCGATGTTCAGGTCGGCGAGCTGCATGCCGGTCTGGTAACCGGCCACACTGATGGTGGGGCCGAAGGGTATCACTGCGATCGAAAGCAGCGACATCGAGACCGCGAGGAACGGAGCCAACAGGTAGATCGGTTTGTTCACGTACGACGGCATCATATCTTCTTTGGTGATCAGCTTGATGACGTCCGCCAGCGGCTGCAGCAGCCCGTGCGGGCCGACCCGATACGGTCCCATACGCAACTGGATGTGCGCGATGACCTTCCGTTCCACCCATTGCAGATAGGCGACCGCGGTCAGCAGCACGAAAGCGATCACCGCCGCTTTGATGAGGCTGATGACAACAAAGGCGTCCATTAGCGGTTCAACCGGCTTTCCACGACGGAGTTTAGAACTTTGGAATAGCGGCCCAGGGTCCCCGACGCGAATAGCCCGTTGTGATCGGAACGCACCAAGTCGGGCCGGCTTTTGACGGGAATCCGCCCGTTGAGCGGCATGGTCTGTGCCGCTCCGCCGGCGGCGACCACGGGTAAGGACACATCGTAACCGCGAACCGTCTTGCGGATATCCTCGAAGACCACATCCGGTGTCCAGGGCCCGAGCGCTTGCGCGGCTCCCATCTCCCGCGCCATGAAACCCATGATCTCGAGATCCGGTTTGGCCCCCATGGTGTTCACCGCCCGCTTCAGGCGCTGCACTTCGCCGGTCACGTTCGTTACGGTGCCGTTTTTCTCATAGGCGCTGGCCGACGGAAATACCACATCCGCCTGCTGCGCCGTCTCGGTCAAGAACAAATCTTGCACCACCAGGAATCCGCACTTGGCCTGCGGCCCGCGCCCCGAAGGCGCTCGCCTGGACCCTTTGAAGGGATTCGCCCCGACCACCCAGAGCACACTCAGATCCGCGTCTCTCATCGCGGCGTAATCGAGGCCGGGTTTGCCGGAAGGCACGTAACCGGGAAGCAGCTCCGGAGCGAGGCCCATGTCCACCGCTCCACGAGAGTTCGAGTAATCCACCAGAGCGATGTACTTCACCGGAATGCCGAGCGCTTCGCCGAACTCCACGAGCTTGCGCACTTGGTCGCCCCGGAACGAGTCATCGAAGAGAATGACCAGTTCTGGCTCGGCCTTCAGTTTGTCGCCGAGAGACTCGTAGCCCGATCCACGCACGCTGGCGGCGGAGTATTTGTCTTCGCGCACCGGGCCCGGTGTCACCACGTAAACGCGTGCCTGATGATGCCGGTAATTGGCGCGGATCTGGTAGGAAAGCAGCGGGTGCTCGAGCGCCAGGTCGGCGCCCAACACCAGCACCGCCTTCGATTGATATAGGTCTCTAACCGTCGCCAGCTTTGCTCCCTTGCCGCTGAGCGCGTCGACGAGCGTCACCACGTCGCCCGTCCGATGATGATCGATGTGGTTCGTGCGCAGTACCTCACGCGCAAATTTTTGCAGATAAAAATTCTCTTCGTTGGTCGTGTGATTGGATCCGATTACACCGAAGGTGCCGCCGTCGGCGAGCGTCTGGTTGAATCGCTTGGCGACGGCCGCGAGCCCCTCCGCCCAGGAAACCTCCTCCAGCTTGCCGTTCACCCGCACCAGTGGCGCTTGCAACCGTTCCGCATGATCGTAAAAGTCGAATCCGTAACGGCCCTTGACGCACAAGAACTCGCCGTTCACCCCCGACCGGTCGCGGTTGTTGCCTCGAATGATGCGGTCGTTCCGCGTGCCCAGCGTGGTCTTGCAGCCGTCGCCGCAGTGTGTGCAGATGGTGCCCACGTGCGTCATCTCCCACGGCCGCGTCTGGTAGCGGTAGGCGCCGCTCGTGAGCGCGCCCACCGGGCAAATGTCGATGCATGCACCGCACTCGTCGCACTCCAGGTGGTCGCCTCGGTTGGGTGCGATCTCGGACACCACGCCGCGGTTGATCACGCCCAGCGCATTCACACCCATGCCTTCATCGCAGATGCGGACGCAGCGGTAGCACAGAATGCAGCGCGGCGCGTCGAAGAATACCACCGGTGAAAACTGCTTCTCTGGCGTATGGACCTTTTCCTCTGTAAAGCGGCTCTCGCCCACGCCGTAGCGGAAACTCATGTCCTGCAGTTCGCACTCGCCGCCTTTGTCGCAGACCGGACAATCCAGCGGATGGTTAATGAGCAGAAACTCCAGCATGTACTTGCGCGCCTCGGCCACCGGCGCGGTTTGGGTCCTCACCACCATGCCTTCGGCCACCGGCAGAGTGCACGCCGTCTGCAGCTTCGGCATCTTCTCCACTTCCACCAGGCACATGCGGCACGCGGCCTGTAGCGTAAGGCCTTCGTAGTAACAGAAGGCCGGCACCTCGATGCCGTTGAGCTTGGCGGCGTCGATCACCAGCGTGCCCGCCGGCGCCTCAACCTGGTGGCCGTCGATCGTCAGCTTTACCGGATCTGCCATTTATACCGTCACCAAGTGCCGTGCCTGTTGGTACGGGCACGGTTTGCCGTCAAGATGGTCTTCGAACTCTTGCCGGAACTTCTCGACAATCGAAATCGTCGGCAAAGCCGCGGCATCGCCCAGCGGGCAGAACGTCCGCCCCAGCATGTTTTTCGAGACGTCCCCGATCAGATCAATGTCGGCGCGCGTGCCTCGGCCCTCGTGGAAGCGCGTCAGCAGCTTGCGCAACCACGCCGTTCCCTCACGGCACGGAATACACCAGCCGCAACTCTCATGCGCGTAAAACCGCATGATGCGCAGAGCGGCCTTCACCATGCACGTGTCTTCGTCCATCACGACCACGCCGCCCGAGCCCAGCATTGAGTTGCGGGAAGCCATGGAGTCGTAATCCATGGTCGCGCCTTCGCACTCGGCCGCCGTCAGCACCGGGCATGACGATCCGCCGGGGATGAACGCCTTTAGCTTCTTCCCATTGCGAATGCCGCCGCCGACCTCGTTGATCATTTTCATGACCGGGAACCCCAGGGTCAGTTCATACACGCCCGGCTTGTTGATGTGACCGGTAAGGCAGGTCAGCTTGGTGCCGCCAGCCTTGGGAACGCCCAGGTCGGCAAAAGCCTTGCCGCCATCGCGGATGATGGCAGGTACGGCGCACAACGTCTC
>JAGWQP010000646.1 GCA_028876805.1 Acidobacteriota bacterium
GCCGAAGCAGAGCTCGCAACCGCACGCAACCTCGGCAGTCGCCTTGCTCGCGTCGCGGGCCGGCTCAAGGATCTCAGAGTAAGTCGTGCGGCCGCGCCATAGCTTGCGAGACCATCACCACGACGGCGATGAGCTATGGGTCCAATGTTGCGGACGTGTACCGGATCCGTTGGTTGCTGGTGGTCATTCCTCGGCAGGAGGAAGCCCCCATGTCCGACATGACGCGTCGCGAGTTCATCGCGTTGCTCGGCGGCGCGGCGGCGTGGCCGTTCGTGGCACGCGCGCAGCGGGGTGACCGCGTGCGGTGGCTTGCCGCGATGATGGGTGGAGGTAATGCCGACACGGCCAAGCGTCGAAACCGAGATCTCCTTTTCGGCGCGGATCGGCCGAAGCTGCGAAAACTGAGTAATGTTCACCCCTACATCCCGCGGGAAGTCGTCGTACATGCGTGAGACCGCCCGCGTCGCTTTTCGCAGGTCGAAGCAGGCGCATTCAGCGAGTCATTCCGTGCCGTCGCCATCAGTCCTCATCCCTAGTTTCTTTCGCCCAGCGGAGGGTGTGTTCACTGCATCCAATTGCAAGACGGGCTCCGGGCAGTTTAAATCAAGGCCGATCTCAAGGCCTCCAACGAAGTACCAGCAGTCGACGGCAAGGGCAGCGGCGGGCACGCTTTCACGGTCCCGCAACGGCAGGACAGAATGCCAGGGTGGTCGTTCCCGTGACCGGCGGCCTCGCCGACCCGATCAAAAAATGTTCCGAACGAAGGGGGTTTTCTTATGCGGCAGTTGCAACTCGTGGCTCACGGCAAGCCCTCGGATGTCATCGAGCTCAACACGGTCTCCGAACCGGCTCTTGGCCAGGAGGAGATTCTCGTCTCGATGGAAGCCGCTCCGCTCAATCCATCGGACTTTTTGCTTGTCCAGGGCATGTACGGCATCCGGCCGGCCTTCCCATTCCCGATGGGGTCGGAGGGTGTTGGCCGAGTCGCCAAAACGGGATCGAAAGTCGATGCCGCTCTGCAAGGTAAGAGAGTGCTGATTGTTCCAACCTACGAGCAGGGCACATGGGCAGACCAGGTTGTCGTTCCGGTGCGAAACATCGTGCCGATGAGCGACGAAGCAGATCCCCTGCAACTCTCGATGATAGGGATTAACCCGGTTACCGCCTATCTCTTGCTGAACCGATACGTTTCCCTGATGCCCGGCGACTGGATCGGTCAAACCGCCGCCAACTCAGCTATGGGACAGTACGTCATCAAGCTCGCAAGGCTCGCGGGAGTCAAAACGCTGAATGTTGTGCGTCGGGAAGAAGCTGCCGAGCGGGTACGGCAGTTTGGAGGTGACCGCGTAGTCCTCCAAGGCGACAACTTACACGAGGACATTGAGAAGGCTCTCGACGGGAAGAAACTGAGCCTCGTCCTCGATACAGTGGGTGGGACTTCCGTGGGCGAGTTGGCCAAGTCGCTCAAGACTGGCGGCTCGATTGTCGTCTACGCCATGCAAAGTGGGCAGTTCCCAGCCATTTCGCCCAAAGACTTCATCTACCGTGGTCTGAGTTTCCACGGATTCTGGCTCATCAACTGGATACGCAACGCGCCCCGAACAGAGATCCAGGAGATTTACCAGAAGCTGGGCGACCTCGCAGCTGATGGATCGCTCTCCGCCGCAGTGGAGCATGTCTACCCGCTCGAGCAGTTCAAGGAAGCGTTCGAGCAATCTTTGAAATCGAATCGCGGCGGAAAGATTCTGTTCAAGTTTGGGGCCACTGATGGAACGGATCTAAGAAACTCAACTACGAAAGGAATTCGATGAGCGGCAAACGGCACGAACGAAACCGCAAATGGCTCTAGCGGAGATCGATCGTGCCATCGCGGCCGGTGTGCGCTTTGGCTGCGCGTTGGCGGATGCCGGTTATGGGCTGAGCGCGTCGTTCCGTAATTGGTGGCCGCAGTCCGCGGCGCGGCGCGACGTGGCCGCTGGTGGCGGGCGCGCAGCAGCTGGGCAAGGTCTTTTCAGCGTCGGCTTTTTCGGCCCCGAGGCTTTTGCTCCCGGCCCGTTTGAGCCGCGTAAGCATCCATCGCTGACTTGCGCTGGGCGGCCACGGCGGATTTGGCGCCGGCATCCGGCGCCGCGGTGTCAGGCGCGGCCGGTTCGATATTGACCACGCCGCGCGGCCAGCTGAAATCGTCGGCCCGGCCGCTCGGCGCCACGTCAGCTTCACCCACGCTCAGCCCAACGGTCGTTGCCCCTGGACTTTCGTTGGGTCCTCCTAGCAGTTCCTGTTCCGA
>JAGWQP010000647.1 GCA_028876805.1 Acidobacteriota bacterium
TCACGTCGGATGGCGCCCACACCTCGGACCCTGGCTGCAACTGCGCGACCCCGGTCAACCCGAACCCCGAAATGCTTCAGGAAGTGCATGTCCTGACGACCTCCTTCGGCGCGGAAAACGCCTATGGTCCTACTGTCATCAACACCGTGACCAAGGCAGGCGGCACTGCGTTCCACGGTGAGCTTTATGATTCGATTCGGAACTATAACCTCAACTCCAACGATTCCGCTAATAATGCCAAGGGGATTAACGGTGCAGGTCAGGCGGTTGCGCCGCGGCCGCCATTCGTGTTCAACTTCCCGGGCGGCAATATTGGCGGTCCGGTTCTGATCCCCGGCACCCATTTCAATAAGAGTCGCGACAAGCTGTTCTTCTTCAGCGGTTTTGAATATTTCTATCAGCAACTAGCCACCTCGACTATTACGACGGTGGTGCCCACACTGGCGATGCGCAACGGCGACTTCTCGCCGGCCACAATTGCTTCCCTCGGCCTGGCGCAGCAGGTCGGCGGCGGCCTCAAACCGGTTAACCAGCCTCTGTTCCCCGGCGGGATCATTCCGGCCAGTATTTTCGATCAGGGCGGCAAAGCCCTTCTGAACCTTCTGCCGCTGCCGAACGCCGATCCGAACACGACGGGCGGCTACAACTATGTCCGGCAGGTACCCTTTTCTCAAAACGGATGGCAGATGGTGCACCGCGTCGATTATTCGATCAGCGATTCGACCAAGCTATTCGTGCGCTACTACCACCAGCAGGAACTCCAGGTCTTCCCGATTGCCATGTGGGGTGGTACGGGGGCTCCGACCGGAGTGCCGTGGCCCTCGCCGGTGTACGGCAACAATCACTCCGAATCCGCCTCCGTCAACCTGACGCACGTCTTCAGCCCCTCGCTGACCAACGAACTGGTGGTTGGCTATACATGGATTTACTTTGGCAACACACTGCCCAATGCGACCGCCGGCGAAAAGAACACCGTGGGGTATCCGTATCACGGCGTGTTTAATAACGGGGATCCCTTCATCCCCGATTTCAATATTGGCAGCACCCTGGTGGCAATGGGCCAGCAGGGTGCTTTCGATATCGCCACCAAGCAGTATGGCGGCGTCTATTTCGCCAAGAAACCGCTTGTCAGCATTGGCGATAACGTGGCCAAAATCTTGAGAAACCACACGTTCCGTACCGGTATCTACAGCGAGTACTATGGCAATATCCAGCCGCCACAGGGGAAGGCTCAGGGAGTCATTGGCGAGTCGGCCAACAATCCAACCGGTACGGGCGACCCCTTCGCCGATCTGCTGATCGGAAACGTCAACAGCTTCCAGCAAGTAAACTTCAATCCCCCGGTGAAGATCCGGTCGATCCTCGTTGAGTTCTACGCGCAGGATAGCTGGAAGGTCACCAAGCGCCTGACGGTGGAAGGCGGCGTGCGCTTCCAGCACGATCCGGAAGGGACGGACATTCTCGGCATCGGTCATGCGATCTTCTCGCCTTCCCTCTATGCGAGCCAGTGCCCGGGTCTAACTCTAGGAAGCTGCCCCAATGTCTATCTGCCGGGCTTCACCTGGAAGAAAATCAATCCGAGCGTTCCGCTGGAAGGTTATCCCACTCCCGCCCTTTACTATTCGCCGCGTTTCGGCCTTGCGTATGACGTGTTTGGGTCAGGAAAGACCGTGATTCGGGGCGGTATTGGCCAATACCGGTATCGGGGTCCGTCGGGCGGCGGCGGGCAGCCGATCGGCATCAATCTGCCTACCGGCTCGGTCAGCTACACCTACCCCTCAAGCCAAGGCACGACGCTGAAGGCTCTCGACGCACTAGCAGGGTCGGTCTTCGTAAGCGGACAGAATTCCTCTTATCCTAGTCTGCCGAACCCCAATTCCTCGCAGCTCCAGATGGTCTGGACGGACAACTTCGGGATCACCCAGAAGCTCCCCTGGAACTCGCAGATTGAAGCATCGTACGTGAACACCATGGGCCGCCAGCTCCCCGAGATCCTCTTCAATAACCTGAACCCCGTACCCTACGGAGCGATGCTCGCCAGTCCCACGGCTAACAATCAGTTGTATCGCCAATACCAAAACTATCAGGATATTACGCTCCAGGCGTTCGATGCTTACTCGGACTACAACGCCTTCCAGGCCGTCTTCAGGCACCCTGGCGCGCGCTATCTGTTGCAGGCCAACTACACGTACTCCAAGGTGACCGGGCTTAACGCCATTGGCACCGAAAGCACGACCGGTTGCTGTGTCACAATCGGCGACGGCCTCAATCCGAAGAATGATCATGGCCCGCTCAATTTTGACCGCCGCCAGACGTTCAATGTCGCGTACTCGTTCGCGCTTCCCGGGCTCGGTAACGGCGCGAACCGTCTCCTCCGCGGCGCGATCAATGGCTGGACTGCGTCCGGGGTAGAGCAGATCTGGTCCGGCGCTAATCTGCAGGGCGCCACGGGCACAGTGGGCACGGAATTCGGCATGTCCATGCCGGCCGGCGCTCCGACTCAGATTGGCATCACGGGCACCCCGGATGTTTATGTGGCTCCCGTGCTCACCTGCGATCCGCGGAAGAACCTCGGGCGGAATCAATACCTGAACCCCAGCTGCTTCGCGCTTCCCACGCCCGGCCATAACGGCACGTTTGTGATTCCGGAAGCGTTTGGCCCGGGCTTCTTCAACACCGACCTATCGCTGTTCAAGACATTCAAGTTCACCGAAAACCGAAGTATTCAGTTTCGCGCGGAAGCATTCAACATCTTGAACCACCCGAACCGGAGCTTCGGCCTTGATAATAACCTGAACCTGACCTTCAATTCCGCTGGCGTGATGACCAACTCGAACTTCGGGACCGCCAGTCATAAGACTGGATTCCGCATCATTCAGTTTGTGGCGAAGTTCTACTTCTAGCCGAAAGTATGACTTTGAGCCAGAGCGCTGGCCGCGCCGTCGTGGCCAACGCCAGCGTAACCGCATTCGGAGATGAAATGTGAGAATCATGTCATTATTTGCCGCCGCCTGCATAGCCGCTTCGCTGAGCTTTGTGGCCTCAGCTCAAGCGCGAGGCCAGAAGAAAGGCGGCCCGGCGCAGACCTGGTGGGTTAACAAGACGGCCGGCGGCGTTTACAAACCGCCCATGCGGCCGTTGTGGAAATTTTCCGATCTGAAGCAGATGCACGCCGGCCAGAATAGCTGGCAGGAGCAGATCATCCTCGATCCCGAGCAGGATGCGACTTACAATTCCGGCGCGCCGGGGACCAAATTCACCGCGCACATGCACCCCGACACTCCGACGGTGTTCGTGGTGGTCGCCGGCAACCTGCACTTCGACGTGGAAGGCCAGGAGCCTGCGACGGCGACTCGCGGCGGGATTGTGAACATCATGAAGTCCACGGTCTTCTCCTATGAAGTGATGGGCGATCAGAACGCGCTTTGGGTTGAAGTGAATCCCACGAATTACAAGACGGTGTACCCATCCGACGGTCCTCGACCGGCTCCGAGCAAGGAAGGCACCGTCGTCAAGGTAGCGTTCAACCACAATCCCGCGCCCTACACTCCGCCCAATCGTTTCATGTTCAACACCTTCACCGACGCCATTGGGGCTTGCAAAGGAGGGCCGGCGGTACTGGACGATCACCTGTTCGCCAGTCCGCTGGTGGGTTACGTGAATCCCGCCGATAACAAGTGTGGGAATGGCAGAGGCAATATCGGAAGCGGTCCCGCCAAGCCGGGCGATCCGCCATTCGATGCCCACACGGTCTTCGGCCATCTGCATGCAGGCCCGGCGGAATGGTGGATCGTGCAAGTGGGACAGATCAGTGGCAAATTCGAAAACCAGGGCGAGTTCCACGCAGTGGAAGGTGACGTGCTTTATGCCGCTCCCATGACTTGGCACCAGATGGCGGCGGAGGCGCCGTCGGGTCCGAACGTCCGCCTGGCGATGGGCGGATATCAACTCATTAACATGAACAACACCGAAAATCCTGGTCAAGGCCGAGGGAATCAATAGAATCGCGCGAGATGCGGCGGCGCCGCCGCACGAGTACTCAGCCTGACTATTGAACGGTTCCGTCCAAGGAGAATCGAATGACCCAGCGAAATGAAAAAAACAGCGCGATTGACCGCCGGGCTCTACTCCGGAGCGCTGCGGCGGTTGCGGGCGCAGGAATGACCTCCTCTCTTACGACGCCGGCCGCGGAGGCAGCGCCAAAAACAGCCGCCTCGGCGGAGGAACCGCTCATCGTAGCGGCATCGTCCAAGCCCGTTGTCGATACGACTGCCGGCAAGGTGCGCGACTATTCGGCGCGCGGAATCCTTACCTTTAAAGGCATTCCCTATGCCGGGACCACTGCAGGGCCTGACCGCTTCATGCCGCCCGCCAAAGTGCGTCCCTGGACCGCGGTGCGCAGCTCGATGTATTACGGACAGGTCTGCCCGCAGGGTGAACGCGCCGGATGGAAAAATGACGAAGAGTCGTTCATGTTCGAGTGGGACGACGGGCAGCCGGGCGAAGACTGTCTGCGTGTCAACGTGTGGACGCCGGGTGCCGACAATCGCAAGCGGCCGGTCATGGTCTGGCTCCATGGCGGAGGCTTTTCCGCCGGGTCGGGACAGGAGCTCAAAGCGTACGATGGCGAAAGCATCGCCCGCCGCGGTGACGTGGTGCTCGTCAGCTTGAATCACAGGTTGAACGTCTTTGGTTATCTCAATCTTTCCAGGTACGGCGAAGAGTATGCGAGCTCCGCGAATGCGGGCATGCTCGACTTGGTGGCGGCGCTCGAATGGGTGCGCGACAACATTGCCAATTTCGGCGGCGACTCCGGCAACGTCATGATCTTCGGCCAGTCCGGGGGCGGAAGTAAGGTCAGCACCCTCATGGCCATGCCCTCGGCCAAGGGTTTGTTCCACAAAGCGGCCATCGAAAGCGGCTCTTCGCTGCGGCAAAGCAATCCGGAGGAATCGGAGAAACTCGCGGCGGCGTTGCTGGACGTCCTTGGCATCAGTCCGTCGCAAGTTTCGAAGCTCCGCGACGTGCCATTTGAGCGGCTGGCGAGAGCTCAGGGAGAAGCCTTGCGAAGAGCGCTTCCTCAACCTCAGGTGCCGGGCGCTGGGGGCGGCTGGCGTCCTACACCCGATGGACGAATTGTCCCCTCCCAGCCTTTCGACCCGGTGGCTCCCGCGCTTTCCGCCCGAATTCCCTTGCTGGTAGGGTCGGTGCTCAACGAGCAGACCCACGGAATCAATCATCCGGAATATGAGACGATGACTTCTGCCGAGGTGCTGCGGCGTGCCCGTGAGCGTTTCAACGACCGCGCCGAAGCTGTCATCGCCGCCTACCAGAAGCTGTACCCGAAAGCCAAACCGTTCGACGTACTGTCGGTGGCGTTCGCGGCGCAAAGCCGGCAAAACTGCGTCACTCAGGCGGAGCGCCAAGCCGCATTGGGCGGCGTGTCGGTGTACATGTTCTGGTTTACGTGGCAAACGCCGGTGTTGGATGGACGGCCGCGGGCGTTCCACTGCTCGGAACTGCCCTTCGTCTTCAACAATACGGATCGCGCCGCGGCGATGACCGGCGGCGGCGCCGACGCGCGGGAGCTCGGCGAGCGCGTGTCCGACGCCTGGATTGCCTTCGCGCGGAAAGGCGACCCCAATCATTCCGGCCTTCCCAAATGGCCCGCTTTTACCCCCAAGGATGGCGCCCTTATGGTGTTCGACAACAAGTGCGAAGTCCGGATGAACCCGGATAGTGAAGCGCGCCGTGCCGTATTTGGGGCATAAAGAGGAGATTCGTATGAGGCTGACAATTCGATTCTGGGTTTGCCTGCTTGCGGCCCTATTCATCTGTAGCTCTGCATTGGGCGCCGGAGCGGAACGAGGCCATCTGCGCGCGGGCGCGGCCCGCGTCGACATCACGCCGCCGGTCAATCCCGAGTATGCGCCTTCCGGCAAGTATGAACACGAGCGCCTGTACGTCCGCGCCATCGTGCTCGACAACGGCTTGACTCGCGCCGCCCTCCTGAATGCCGATCTGGGCAATATGCCGGAAGACGTGTGGACCGGTGCGAGCCGCCAGATCGCCGAAGAACTGAAGTGCCCGGTGGAAAATATCATTCTGTCGGCGACGCACACGCATAGCGGGGTAACGGCCGGACCGCCGCTGCCCGGAGCGCCGCCGCAGCAGGCCGCCGCCCCAATCGTGGCCGCCATGACCGATGCGGTCCGCCAGGCCAAAGCCAAACTCCAGCCGGCCTTGGTGGGGTTCGGAACCGGTGCTTCCTACCTGAATGTGAATCGCGATACCGTCAGCGATCGAACACATCTGTGGACCCAGGCGCCCAACTTGAATGCCGTCTCGGATAAGACGGTCGCCGTGGTGACGTTCACCTCGCCCGCCGGTGATCCGATCGCCGCCTACGTGAATTACGCCATGCATCCGATCAACGGCTATCTGGTCGGCATTACCAGCGCGGATTACCCCGGAGCGGCGTCCCGCTACGTCGAGCAGGCCTTTGACGAGAAGATGGTCATGGTGTTTACCCAGGGTGCGTCGGGCGATCAGAATCCACTGCTGATGCGTCCCGCCACCAATGCCCTAGCGTCGAAATCGGGCGTAAAGATCAGCGGCTATGAGTTGGTCCGCGAGGACGTCGAGGCTCCCCTCCGCGAAGGACAAGTGCCGCATGGCAAGCTAGATCCCAAGGTCGGTGACCGGCTCGAGCGCTGGATCGAAAGCGAAGGTCAGTTGCTCGGCGAAGAGGTCATTCGCGTTATGACCACCACCCGCAATCTGAGCGGCGAGGTCGCGCTCGGCGGTGCCCAAAGAATTGTTAGTTGCCCCGGCAGGCAGCGTATTAACGCGGGCCGCGAGGGGGAGCCCGGAACGTATAAGGATAGCGACCCGGTCAATATCCGGCTGGGAATGGTAGGGATCGGCGATATCGCGCTAGCCACCGTCAATGCCGAGATCTACACAATGATCTCCCAGCGGACCAAAAAGCTTTCGCCCATGGCCAACACGGTCGTGGTCACGCTGGCCAACGGCCGAGCCGGCTCTGGTTACATCCCGGACGATGCTTCGTACGGACACAACACATTCCAGGTGTTGGGCACCCGCTTGAGGCCGGGTTGCGCCGAGCAGCGTATCGCCAATGGATTGGTTGACATGGTCTCTCAGTACGTGGCCCGGTAAGGCCGCGATAGCCGGCGGCGTCCTCGCCGTTCTCTCGCTGGTTCCGTCTGCCGCGGCCCAATATTCGGCGCGCACCGAAGGCGATATCGTGCGTCTGGAGGATTCCGGTCACCGGACCCGCGTCTCGATTATCCCCAGCGTAGGCAATGTGGCCTTCGAGATGCGAGTTAACGGAGAGAACATACTCCGCTTCCCTTATGCGGATATCACCGAATTCCGTGGCCGGCCGGGTCTCAACGGCATTCCATTTCTCGCGCCGTGGGCCAATCGCCTGGATGAACAGGCATTCTACGCGAACGGGAAGAGATACGCCTTCAACATGGATCTGGGCAATGTCCGGGGCCCCCATCCGATTCACGGTTTTCTGTCTTTCACAGATAAGTGGAGAGTGACCGAAGTCAAAGCCGATAACCAAGCCGCCTGGGTGACAAGCCGCCTGGATTTTTACCGCGAGCCGTCCTGGATGGCCCAATTCCCCTTCGCCCATACCGCCGAGATGACCTACCGCCTCGCCGGAGGCGGTCTGGAAGTGAGTCT
The DNA here is from genome assembly GCA_028876805.1 of Acidobacteriota bacterium. Taxonomy (GTDB): domain Bacteria; phylum Acidobacteriota; class Terriglobia; order Bryobacterales; family Bryobacteraceae; genus PSRJ01. Next base: position 7,720 of record JAGWQP010000647.1, read on the forward strand.
CCGGCTGCAAAACCTCAGTTCCGAGCCAATGCCCGTTTCGATCGGATTCCATCCCTATTTCCAGCTAACCGATTCGCCGCGCGACAACTGGATCATCACCATCGGCGCAAAGAAGCAGTGGGTTCTGAACAGCGAGAAAATTCCTACCGGTGAAACCGTGCCCATTGAACAGATGTTTCCCGACTCAAGCCGGATTCCACTCAAGAACTACGACTTGGACCATGTGTTCAGTGATCTGGTGCGCGACGTAGAGGGCCGGGCGTTAATGAGGGTGAAAGGAGGATCGCAGCAGCTTGATGTTCTGTTTGGACCCAAATACAACACGGTAGTGGTATTCTCTCCCAAGCCCCGAAACGGGGCACCGGGTCAAAGCGCGAATTTCATATGCTTCGAACCGATGGCAGGCATCACAAACGCGATGAATCTGGCTCACCGGGGCCTCTATCTCGAACTGCAAACGCTCGAGCCGGGGCAATTCTGGCAGGAGAGCTTCTGGATTCGCCCAGCCGGTTTCTGAAGGGCCGCTATAGTCACGGAGCCCTACTCTCTCCGAGCCCCTCGGCGCGCAAACCGCGATCCCGTAAGGTCCAAAAACTCGATCGTGCTGAAAACACAGGGCATCGGCCCACCCGGTCCCAATCGCGTGAAGACGACGTTGGGCGTTAGGGGCAGATTCCCGGGCGATGTAACATTGTGTTACGTCCGGTTCGGGCCGATTTCCCTGAACAGTGCGCTCATCCCGCGACCGTCATTAGATTCAAGCAGATCCAGTTTTTGGACCATACGGGGTTTGCGGTTGTTGCCGTCCTGACGCTAGCACTGGGCATCGGCTCGAATTCCACCATTTTCAGTTGGATCAATTCCGCCTTGCTCAATCCGGTTCCCGGACTTGCCAGGCCGAGCGAGGTGATAGCTCTGGGGCTGAGCAAGCCAGGGGAGAGCCCTTTTGGGTTTACTTATCCCGATCTCGAAGCCATGCGCGACGGACAGCAGAGTTTTACGGGCATCACGGCAGTCGGCATCGCTCCGATGAGCCTGACGGGCAAAGGAAAATCGGAGCGCGTCTGGGGTATGGTTACCAGCGCGAATTATTTCGATGTACTGGGTGTGCGGCCGATCCTGGGGCGCGGTTTTCTGCCTGTGGAGGATGAGAAGCCGGGAGGTGCGCCCGTGGCGGTGATCAGCTACCGGCTGTGGCAAACGCATTTCGGCGCGAATCCCGAGATAGTGGGCCAGAAAATCGAAATTAACGAACACTCCTACACTATTGCCGGCGTCGCACCGGCGATGTTTCAGGGGAGCCAGACGGGCGTGCGAGCAGCGCTTTGGGTCCCAATGATGATGGAACAACAAGTGATGCCACAAGGCGATCTGCTTCATGACCATCACTATTTCTGGTTATTCGCGTTTGGGCGGTTAAAGCCGGGCGTCGTGCTGGAGCAGGCGCAGACGGAAATGACGCTGCGACTGAAGCGGGAGGTCAGAAGTTATCCGGAGGAGCACAAAGGGCACGACAGCGTAAGTGTGTTTCCGCTGTGGCGGAACCCGTTTAGCTTGAATTTTTTTCTCGCGACGCTACTACCGACGCTGATGTCCATCGCGGGCCTGGTGCTGCTGCTGGCATGCGCCAACGTGGCGAACCTGATGCTGGTACGGTCAGTAGGGCGGCGGCGGGAAATCGCCATTCGGATGTCGCTGGGCGCCAGCCGTTGGCGGCTGGTGCGGCAAGTGCTGGTGGAAAGCCTGATGCTGGCGCTGGCCGGAGGCGGGGTCGCGCTGCTGATCACGTCCTGGACGGAGGGAACGTTGATGGAATTCCTGCCGGCGGCGGATATCCCGATCTGGCTTAGCGTGGAGGCGGACCGCACGGTGCTGCTAGCGACGCTGGTGATCTCGGTGCTTACGGGTGTCATTTTCGGAATTTTGCCGGCGCTGCGGTCTTCGAGCGATGCGCCGGTGGTGGTGTTGAAAGAGGACGCGGGGAGCGTGTCGGGCGGACTCCGGAAGGCGCGGCTGGCGAGCGGGCTGGTGGTGGCACAAATTTCACTGTCGCTGCTGCTGCTCATCTTCGCGGGATTATTAATCCGCAGCTTCCTACGCGCGCAACAAATCAGCCGGGGATTCAATTCCCGAAACGTGTTGATTGCTTCCTACGATCTTTTCACCGCAGGGTATTCCGAAGCGAACGGGGTGGAATTCGATCACCAGCTCGCCGCGAAACTGAAAGCGCTGCCGGGTATCCAGTCGGTGACGCTTGCGTCCCGCATTCCGCTGGGATTCGGCGGCGGTTCGACGAGTGTGAAGCCTGAGGGGTACGTCTCGCGGGCCAACGAATCGATGGAGACGCCGATGGCCATCATCTCGCCAAATTACTTTCAAACCATGCAGATTCCGCTGGTGAAGGGTCGCGACTTCACGCTCCAGGACCGGAAGAGTTCGCAACGCGTGGCGATCGTCAGCGAAACGTTTGTGAATCGTTACTGGCCCGGCCGGGATGCAATAGGCAGGCAACTGAACTCGGACTTGACACACGAATGGTTCACGGTGGTCGGAGTGGCGCGCGACGGGAAAGTGAACTCCCTGAATGAAAAGCCGACGCCATTCGTATATTTGCCGCTGGACCAGGTTTACCAGCCGACAATGCTGGTGATTGCGCGGACGGCGGGTAATCCGCTGGCTCTCGGTAAGACGGTGGAGTATACGATCCATGAACTGAATGCCGACCTTGTCGTGTTCGATGTGACTACGCTGGAATTGCGCGAGCAGTTTGCCAGCTTTCCGCAGCGCGTTGCGGGGACCTTCGTCGGCGCATTCGGGCTGCTCGCGCTGATTCTTGCTGCAGTGGGAATTTACGGCGTCACGGCCTATAGCACGCGGCAGCGGACCCATGAAATCGGCATCCGTATGGCGCTAGGTTCGAGCAAAGAGCACATTCTGAGGCTGGTGATCGGGCGTGGGCTTCGGTTGACGTTCACTGGCGTGGCTATGGGCCTGGCAGTCTCGTTCGCACTGACGCGCTATCTGGGAAGCATGCTGCTGGACGTGACGAGCACCGATGCGCTGACCTTTTCGAGCGTGGCAATCCTGCTCTGCGCCGTAGCGCTATTCGCCTGCTTCATCCCCGCGCGGCGCGCTATGCAAGTGGACCCGATAGTGGCCCTGCGCAACGAATGACTCACTATCAGCCGCCTGGCCTTTCTGCCAAGTCAGACCACCATTCTGTCGGGTGAATAAAAAGGGCTGCGCCCGACAGAATTGCCGCGAGGGTGGTGGCGGTTCGCCTCGATCAATTATGCGCCTGGGAAGCGCGCCGGGCCGATCGCATCGGGCGGGATGACTTTGGCCTTTCCACCATAACGACGAACAGCACACGGCACTTGTCCCACCCGCCAATCCAGCACACGCGCCAGCCATCAATGTGATCGCCGATGGCGACTTGTCGGAAGAGCCGGAGAAACTCATTCTGAACTTGCATGGCGACCCATGCATGACTCTGCCGGGCTCAGCAGTCAAGGCCGCCTGCGACCAATTTCGCTTTTCAACAGCGATCGGATGAAGAGTTCGATCAGGGCGATTTGGCGTGGGACTCCTTTTTATTGACCCGACAAAGCAAGGACGGGCAATCGACATACGACTTCTCTATCACACTCGTTGCGGGGACGCAGAGTAGAACGCGGCGCAGCGCGTGTCCTCTATCGATTGGTATCGCCTGCTTCGTGCTAAGCGAGACTCGTTGAGTCCGGATATCCGCGCCAGTGATGGGATCGGAAAAAATAGAACCGTCCAATGAATCGTACATCTAAGACAATGGTGCCACGCGCAAGCGTGACCAATTCGTGACATGTTGACTCAGCACTCGTATAGACGAGGGTGCGAGAGTCCAGCTCAGACTTCTCGCGCCTGGCGAGGACCCGAAAGGACAAGCTCTTATGACCTTCCGTACTTTAATCATCCTTGTCTCGTTCTTGATTTTGGCTCCCGCCAATCCCTCAGGTCGCAAGGGAAGCCTGGCTACAGCGGATTCGATCTCGTCGATACGAGCGGGAACATTCGCAAGCCGCTCGATTACCGGGATCACTACCAGGCGCTCGGAACGTATACAGTGCTCGATCCCAAAGGAGATCAGATGCACTATACCTACGCTTCGCCTGGGACGGCAGAGTATTACCGGAAGACAGGAAAGTTCGCGGATGGAACTGTGTTGGTGAAGGAGATCCATGGAACGGATCACGCGCAAATGACCACCGGAGACGCCCACTGGGCCACCGATACCAAAGTTTGGTTTGTCCTGATCAAGGATGCAAAGGGCCGCTATCCCAACAACCCGCTATGGGGCGATGGGTGGGGTTGGGCGCTCTTCAAGTCCGACGCGCCGGACAAGCAGGTTGCGACCGACTACAAAAAGGATTGCCTTGGCTGCCACATTCCCGCAAAAGCGGACGATTGGATTTACGTCAAGGGCTATCCCGTTCTCCATTCAAAGTAAGAGATGCAA
>JAGWQP010000648.1 GCA_028876805.1 Acidobacteriota bacterium
ATGCAGGACCGCATCGAGTCCGGCCGAGCCTACTCCTTTTTCCGCGAGCAGCTCGCGGGCCTCTCGGTGGCCAAAATCTATACCCGCTACGTCGCGGGGTCCCCCGGCGTGCCCGCCCAGCGCGAGCGAGAGGCTTTTGGAAAGGAGGGGTATGATGTTCTGCTGTTCACCGAGAGTGGTGCTTGGGAGATCACCTTCCGCGGCGCGCGGCCACTGGCCGATCTCCGCTACGAAACCTACAAGGACAGCACGCTCCGCAACATCTTCTATATCCTGCGGCAACGTCTCGACGAGCCGGGCCTAACCCTCTATTCCCAGGGCGCCGACATCTACCAAAACCTGCCGGTGGAAATTGTGGACATTACCGACGCCGACAACCGCACGGTGACCGTGTATTTCAGCCAGACCACCAAGCTTCCCGTACGCCAGTCGTTCAAGCGGCGCAATCCTGAATTCAGAGATTTTGACGAAGAGGTCACTTTATTTTCGAAGTACCTCGATGTGGGCGGTGTGAAGTGGCCGTTCGACGTGCACCGCGAGCGCAACGGAGAGAAGATCTACGAGATGTTTTCGGACACCGTCGAGATCAACCGTGATCTGACCGACGACCGGTTCACGCTACCCGCGAATCTGAAGCTTCTGCCGAAGGCCAAGTAGGGCTGGCCACTGCGAAATTTCTCACGGGGAGAGTGCCCCGGGAAGCGGAATTGGGCAACACCGGAGAGGCGCAGTCCAAAAGGGTACCGTGGTTAAGTGCCCCACCGCGCAAGGTTGTTCCGCTCCCCTCGACCGCGACCGCCGACGGATCCCATCCGTCGGTTCCTCGATACCGGCCGAAGAATAAACGCTCGCCTGATCTGGTGATTAAACCGTGCGCCCGAATGTCTTTCAGGGTGCCGGCCGCTGGTCCTCTCCCGACGTTCCATTCCATGGCAGAATGGGGGTATCCGATCCGCACACGCAAAGGCACGCGAGCCCGGTAGGCGGGGTGCCGTTACTTGCGAACGGTTCGCAAGGCCGGTTAAAATCAACGGGCTTGCAACATATCCAGGAGGAGTCATGGCAGTTGAGCAGAAGGTGAAGCAGATTATTGTCGAGCAGCTCGGCGTGGATGAAAGTCAGGTCGACAACAACGCGTCATTCGTCGACGACTTGGGGGCCGATTCGCTGGACATTGTGGAGCTTGTCATGGCCTTCGAGGAGGCCTTCGAGCTGGAAATCCCCGACGAGGACGCCGAAAAGATCACCACCGTCAAAGACGCCATCGATTACATTGAAAATAAAACCGCCAAGAAGTAGCCGCTCGACTCACCGGGGAGATTGATTTTGTCGCGCAGAGTCGTAGTCACCGGCGTGGGCTTGTTGACCCCGCTCGGAATCGGAACCGAGACGTCCTGGGAAGCGATCCGATCAGGCAAGTCGGGCATCGGTCGCATCACCCAGTTCGATGCCTCTCAATTCTCCTGCCGGATCGCGGGCGAGGTCAAGGGTTTCGACCCCGCCAACTACATCGAGAAAAAAGAGATCAAGAAAATGGGGCGCTTTATCCAGTTCGCCATTGCGGCCGCGGAGTGCGCCCTGAGCAGCTCCGGGTACAAAGTGACGCCCGAAAACGCCGAGCAGGCGGGAGTTTATATCGGCAGCGGGATCGGCGGATTCGAGGTGATTGAGCGCGAGCACCAGACCTTGCTCGAGCAGGGGCCGCGCCGCATCTCTCCGTTTTTCATTCCCGCCACCATCGTGAATCTGGCGTCCGGGTACGTTTCGATTCGCAGCGGGGCCAAAGGGCCGAATTCGGCAACGGCCACGGCCTGCACTACCAGCGCGCACTCGATCGGCGATTCCTTTCGCATCATCCAACGCGGCGACGCCGACATGATGATCTGCGGCGGCACCGAGGCCTGCATTACCCCGATGGGTATCGGCGGATTCGCCGCCATGCGCGCGCTGTCCACGCGCAACGACGACCCGGAACATGCATCGCGCCCCTGGGACCGGGACCGGGATGGATTCGTAGTAGGAGAGGGCGCCGGTATGCTCATCTTGGAGGAGCTCGAGTCGGCCCGGAAACGTAACGCCCGCATCCTCGCGGAGCTGGTGGGCTACGGGATGAGCGCCGATGCGTTTCACGTGACGGCGCCGCCGGACGACGGCGACGGCGCGTACCGCGTAATGCGCAACGCCTTGCGGGATGCCGCGATCGCCCCCGACCAGGTGCAGTACATCAACGCTCACGGCACCTCTACGGAAGTGGGGGATCGCATCGAGACCGCCGCCATCAAACGCACCTTCGGCGGGCACGCTTACGAGCTCGCTGTCAGCTCCACCAAGTCGATGACGGGGCATCTGCTGGGCGGTGCGGGCGGCCTCGAGGCCGGAATCACGGTGCTCGCGCTCCGGGACCAGATTGCGCCTCCCACCATGAACCTTGAAAATCCGGACCCGCTGTGCGATCTGGACTACGTGCCGAACCACGCGCGGCCCATGAGGATCGACTGCGCACTCTCCAACAGCTTCGGATTCGGCGGCACCAACGGCTGCCTGATTTTCAAGCGCTATCACGAATGAAGATTGTCGTTGCCATCAAGCAGGTGCCGGCCCGGGACTCGCAGCTGAGAATCGCCTCGACAGGGGGCTGGATCGATGAAGCCGATCTCACCTATGAGATCAACGAACCCGACGCCTATGCTCTCGAAGAAGGCTTGCAGCTGAAGGAAAAGCACGGAGGAGAAGTCGTGGTCCTGTGCGCCGGGCCCGCCCGCGCGGCGCAGACTATTCGCGAGGCGCTGGCCAAGGGCGCCGATCGCGCCATCCATATTGAAGGCGAGACCCTGGGCGCACTAGATCCGCTGGCGGGCGCGCGGCGGTTAGCGGCGGCGTTGAAGCCGGAGTCGGCCGACCTCATCCTCACCGGTTTGCAGTCCGATGACCTCGGCTACGGACAGACCGGCGTCATTCTGGCCGAGCTGCTCGGCTTGCCGCACGCCACTATCGTGATGCGGGTGGAGACAGCGCCGCAAGCGATCCGCGTCAAGCGCGAGCTCGAAGACGGCTGGTTCCAGCATGTCGAGCTGCCCTTGCCTGCATTGCTGACCATTCAGTCCGGCATCAACAAACTGAGATACGCCACTTTGATGGGGATCAAAAAGGCCCGGACCAAGGAGATTCGGCGGGTCACGCCGGAAGAGCTGGGCGCCGAGACCGGCGCCCCCAGCATTCTCCTGGAGCGGGTCTATCTCCCCGAGCGCACCAAGCGGACGCAGTTGTGGGAAGGCAACCCCAGGGAAGCCGCGGCGCAATTGGTTGAAAAACTAAAATTCGAGGCCCGAGTCCTGTGAGCATCCTGGCCGTGTTGGAGCAGCGCCCCTCTTTGGAAGGCCGGCCCGCGTGGAACCGCATGTCGTGGGAGACGCTCGCGGCCGCCCAACAGATGGCTCGCGAGCTCGACCAGCCCGTCATGGCGGCCGTCGTCGGGCAGGGGATCGGCGAGCTGGCCGGGGACCTCGCTTCGAAAGCGCTCGACAAAGCCTGCCTGGTCGAGCACGACTTGCTCGTGCCCTACACCCCGGATGCCTATTCGTCCGCGCTCCGGCAGCTCATCGAAGGCCTGAAGCCGGGGCTGGTGCTGTTCCCGCACACCTATCAGGTACGCGACTTTTTGCCCAAGCTCGCGACCTCACTCGGCCGCGTTGCCATCAGCGACGTGGTGTCGCACCGCGTCGAAAACGGGCAGCCGGTTCTGGTGCGGCAGCTCTTCCAGGGCAGAGTAAACGCCGATGTGCGGTTTTTAACCCCTGGGCCGAACTTCGCTTCGCTGCAAGCCGGAGCGTATCGCGCTGACCGCCTCGCTGGCGGAACCTCTCCAATCGAAGGTTTTGTGCCGGCGATTGCCGCCTCTGAAGTCCGCAGCCGTCCGCTCGAGTTGTTCCGTGAGTCACAGCGCGCCGTGGATCTGAGCGCCGCCGAGTTGATTGTCTCCGTGGGTCGGGGCATCAAGGAAGCCGAGAACATTCCCCTCGTCGAGAAGCTCGCCGCCGTGTTGGGCGCCGAGTTGGCAGCCTCGCGCCCGATTTGCGATGCGGGCTGGCTACCCATGGAACGCCAGGTCGGCAGTTCCGGTCAAACCGTCGCGCCCAAGATGTACCTGGCCGTGGGAATTTCCGGGGCCATCCAGCACCTGGTCGGCATGAAGGGCGCGCGTACGGTGGTCGCCATCAACAAAGACCCGAACGCGCCGATCTTCGAAGTCGCCGATTACGGCATCGTCGGGGATTTGTTCCAGGTGGTGCCGGAGCTTATCAGTGCGATCGAAAAATCCAAGTAGCTGAGCAAGTTAGCAAGCCCTAACCTACAGATATCACCGCTCGAGGGTGGTGCTCAGTACCAATGATCCCGGTAAATGATACGTAACAATTGACTTTTAAAAATTTCCTCGCTATACTCGCTGGGATTCGGGGTGGATCAATGCTCCCCAGCGCCTTGCAACTTTTGGAGCAAGGCGTGCGTCGAATGGAATTGGTTGTGATTATGAAAAGCACTCTCAAAGTGAGCCCGTATCGAGACATGCTGGAGAAGAAGGCGGACGAAGTGCGCCGCAGCATGTCCGCGCAGAAAGCGGCACAAGTGGTCGCGCGGTTGGACGTGCCCTCCGACGAGGGCGATCTGAGCCAGCAGCATCACGAAGAATGGATCTTCCTCAACCGCAACACGATCGACATGAAGCTGCTCCGGGAAATCGGCGATGCGCTGCAGCGCATTGAACACGGCACCTACGGAGTCTGTCTGGAGTGTGAAGAGCCGATCTCGGTCAAGCGGCTGGAAGCCGTGCCGTGGGCACGCTACTGCGTCAAATGCCAGGAGCACATCGCCGCGCGCGTGGCTCTCGGCCAGCAGGTCGACGAGTATCAGGAAGCCGAGCGATGAAGCTTGCGGATCTGCGCAGGCTCTCGATTCGCAAACAGCTCAGAATTCGTTTCGAACTCCAGAACGGGATGGAGTGCGTGATCACCGAACACGGATTGGCTCAGGTGCCTGCGCTTGACCGCGTTCCGGATTTCAACCTCGAGCAGGAGCTGGCTTCGGTGTCACGATTCGTCCTGGAACCGGTCGGCGCCGCCGTCAAATCGGGGGCCAAACCCACTCCTATCGGCTCTGCCGAGCTCAGCGCCATGGTGACGCCCTCGCCTCTGGCGGCCGCGCGCGAGCACGAAGAGGATTGACCGCTAGTCGCCGAACGCATCCCCTCAATGCCGTACTCGCGGGTCGAAGGCCGGCGAAATTGGTAAAATACGAGACCGGGGAATATTTCGAGCCCTCAGAGGATATAGGAGTGCTGTCATGCTAATCAGGAAGTCTCCGGACGTTCGCTACTCAGAAGTCACACCTAAGTCGCTTTACCTGAACCGCCGGAAGTTTTTGGCGGGCGTTCCAGGAGCGGTCCTCGCCGGCAACGAACTGCTTTCCCCGTCGGGTCGCGCATCGGCCGCCACCACCAAACTGCAGACCGTGCAAAGCGCGCTCTCTACCACCGGGGAAAGGATCAACCCCAAGGAATACGTCACCGGTTACAACAACTACTACGAGTTCGGTACCGGCAAGGATGAACCCCAGCAGCTGGCAAGAAACTTCAAAACCTATCCTTGGATCGTCACCGTGGAGGGCGAGTGCGCCAAGCCCCGCAAGTTTACGATTGACGAAATTCTGAAGCTCGCGCCGCTTGAGGAACGCGTCTACCGGCATCGGTGTGTGGAAGCGTGGTCGATCGTCGTGCCGTGGATCGGCTACTCGCTCAGCACGTTGCTCAATCAGGTGGAGCCGAACCCCAAAGCGAAGTTCGTGGCTTTTGAGACTCTCTACGATCCCAAACAGATGCTCTCTCCGCTCCAGGCCGGCATTCCGCTGCCCTATGTGGAAGGGCTGCGCCTCGATGAGGCGATGCACCCGCTGGCCCTCCTCACGGTCGGCATGTATGGCGAGACACTTCCGCCCCAGGACGGCGCGCCGGTGCGCATGGTCTTGCCCTGGAAGTACGGCTTCAAGAGCATCAAGTCCATCGTGAAGATCCGGCTCGTGGGCGGACAGCCCGCCAGCACCTGGAATCTTTATGCGCCTAACGAGTATGGGTTCTATTCCAACGTGAATCCGAACCGCGACCATCCGCGCTGGAGCCAAAAGACGGAACGACGGCTGGGCGAGTTTGGCCGGCGCACGACACTCATGTTCAACGGGTACGGCGACCAAGTCGCGAGCCTTTACAAGGGTATGGATTTGATCCGAAATTACTAACTATGGTAAAGCGGCGCGCGAGCAAGGTATTCGTATTCGTGCTCGGTCTCGCGCCACTGGTTGCGCTCCTGTGGCGGGCGTACCATGACCGGCTGACCGCCAATCCCATCGAGTACATCACCCATTACACCGGGGACTGGACCCTGCGCTTCATTATTTTCACGCTATTCATTACGCCGTTGCGCAAAGTCCTCGGCCAACCCGGTCTCATCCGCTACCGGCGGATGATCGGCTTGTTCGCCTTCTTTTACGCCTGCCTGCACTTTCTCACTTACCTGGTGATCGACAAATTCTTTGATTGGAAAGAGATTCTTACCGACATCGGCAAGCGCACCTACATTACGGTTGGATTCACTGGCTTTGTCATGCTGGCGGCGCTGGCAGTGACCTCGACGGCGGGCTGGATCCGGCGCCTCGGAGGCAAGCGTTGGCAACTCTTGCACCGCCTGATTTACCTGGCGGTAGTTGCCGGTGTGGTGCATTACTATTGGTCGGTGAAGTCCGACGTTCGACAGCCGGTCTTTTATGGAGTGCTCGCGGCTCTGCTGCTGGCGTATCGCTGGAAGATCGGAACCTTCGCTCGGCCGCGTGTGTCTACTCCAGTGGTAAGTAGAGCTCCGGAAACCGTCGCCCGTTAGCTTGTGTCCAGTCAAACACGGGTGTGCGTTTAGCGACCAACGTGTGGTGGTCTTTGAGCCGTGGAAAGTAGCAGGCTTATCACCACCAGCACGGCCAAACCTGCAGCGACGATCATTGGTTCCTCCCTTGCCGTTGTTCCTGCGAGCAATCGGGAGACCAAACAACGAGCCCGCGGGGGCGCTAGTTTTTCGGATTGGTTAACCGACCCGCAAACAGGACGAGGCCGCTTTGAGCATCCCGGATCAAGAAGACGTAGGGATGATCCGCCCGAAACACGGTATGCTCCGGCACAACCATCCGCACCAAGGCCACAGCCGAGCCGGTCGCGGCGGCCGCTTCCGTACCTTCCTCGGAAACGTCAACCAACGCCTTGTGCAGCACATTGGAAAGAGCCAGATCGCGCCGCCCGTCGATGCCTGAAAAATCGGCCGAGCCGGTGAAGGCGCGCCCCATGCCCATCCTCGATAACATTTCGCGAAGCGAGAATTGGGATTCGACGCGAAACTTCGGGATTAGGACTTCCACGTTGCGGTCGCTCAGCTCCGCGAGCCACCCGGCGAGATGATCCTCGGTGAGGCGCCCTTCCAGGTCCCGAAGCGAACTGCCGGGTTTGGGGAGAAGCACATCCAAAGCGAGACCCGTCCCCGCATATTTCATCTCTAGGATCTGGGCGGTCGGTGTTTCGGCATAGCCGAAGCGGCCCGTCTGCTTCATGAAACTGGTCTCGACCGTGCTGCCGTTACCCAGCTTGAAGGGCGCCAGGCGCGTTTGGTTCGGCTGGAAGGGATGCTCCCATTTTCCATAGAAATACACCGCGCTGCTCAAGACCAGGCGCGTGCTCTCATCCAAAGAGCCGGGCGCAAACAGCTCGCGAATCTTTCCCTTGGTGTGCTCTTGAGTCCAGCGATTGATTGCGGTGCGCGCACCCTCGAGATTTCTGGCGAAATCGAGCGGGCTGAGCGAAGCCTGGTACTTCGTCCGGAGCGTCGCGAGGAAGTCCGGCTCGAGACGGAGGCCGCTATCGACCCAAAGTCCGTTGGCGTTCAGCAATTCGTTGCCACTGCCATTGGCCCGCTGGCCAAGGTTCGCGACCAGAGCCATGAAGGCCTCCGGATACGCGGCTTGAGAACGGTTTTGGTGGAGCACGCCGGCAATCGCTTTGGCGGTTTCACCGCGCGCGCCGGCAAGTGTCATCGAAAGCGCTCCGGAGATGCTGAAGGGCGAGAAAATGAGGTTGCCGTCGCCCTGTGCAAGTTGCTGATACGAGGCGGTTCCGAACTGGTTTAGGTCCTGCGACAGACGGTCAGGTGCGGCATAAAGCGTCGCACAAATGAGCCAGGGGAGAGCGTAGCGGGTCATAGATCGCGTTCCTGCTGGGAGATGCCGCCAGGCGCGGTTCCCTTTCACTCGAGATATTTCTTCAACCAGGCCGAGACCTCGCGGTAGAAGTAGCGGCTGTCTTCTCCTTTGGAAATCCAGTGATTTTCCTGCTCCCAGACGATCAGCTTGCTGGGGATCTGGAGGCGTTGCAGGATGCTCCAGTTTTCCAGAGTCTGGTTCATGGGTACGCGGAAATCACGTTCTCCGACGCTCAGCAGGATGGGGGTGCGAAAGTTCTTGGCAAAGCGGGCGGGATTCTGCTCCTTCCAGACCGCGCCGTCCTCCCAGAAGGGGCCGCCGGCTTCCACTTCGCGATGGTAGATGCCGTCGCTGGTGCCCCACTGGGATGCGAGGTCGATCAACCCGGCGTGGCTGATGAGCGCTTTGTAGCGCGTGGTGGTAGCCTGCAGCCAGTTCACGAGATGGCCGCCGTAGCTGGCCCCGGCAGCCGCCTGGCGTGTGCCGTCGATGAACGGAAATCGGCGGATGGCTTCATCGGCGGCCTCATTGATCTCGACAGCCGGACCTTTCAGGGGATCGAACTGGATTTCCTGCGCGAATTTTTCGCCAAATCCGGTCGATCCGGTGTAATTCGTGAGCAGGACGACATAGCCCGGCGCTGCCAGCAGGTGGTAGTTCCAGCGAGTCAAGAACTGATCGCGCCACATGTTCGCGGCGCCGCCATGGATCACCACCAACAGCGGGTATTTCCTGTGCTCATCAAAATCGGGCGGCAGCGCAATCATGCTGTGGATCTGCTTGCCACGGCTGCTGGTCTGCCAGAAATGGCGCAGCGGCAGCCAGTCGATTTCCGAAGCGCGGACCACGTTGAATTCCGTCAGCGGCTGGTGACGGCCGGCGGCCGCGTCGATGCGCACGATCTCGGCTGGACGCGTCGCGCTCTCCCAGTCGGCGACAAGAACCGGAGTCGCGGCATGCGACGCAACGGCCAGGTTGGTATAACACCCCGTCTCCAGGCGAAACGCCTCGCGCACTTCTCCGCCTCCGGCCGGCACTTGATAGAGCTTCTCCAGACCCGCATCCTCGGCCAGAAAATAGAGGGTTCGGCCGTCGGGGGTGATGCCAAACGTGGTCACCGTGCGATCCGAAGAGGCTGTGACGGTCCTCCAAGGCCCCCTGCCAGGCCAGTCGATCCTAGCGACGCGCGTGGCGTAGTAGACTCTGTCGCCCTCCTTGGTGATGAGGGCGTAGAGAGCATGGCCATCCGGGCTGAAGGTCGGGCGCCGGTAGCTGCCTTCGCTCGAAGTGAGCGCCCTAGGTTCTCCCCCGGTGACCGGCACTTCGTACAGTCCAAATACCACGTTGGCGTATGCCGCCTCCGTGCGATTGGCGGTGGCGGCGAAGACTAAAGACTGGCCGTCCGGCGCCCAGGCCGCGCCCAGTTCCTCTCCTGTATCAGTCTCGGTGCCGCCGTAACCGCGATGCGCCGTCAATCGGGTCCCCGCGAGCAGATCCTTCGCGGTGGCGCCCTCATGGAGTTCCTGGACGAAGAGGTGAATTTGGCGATCGTCGAGCCAGTGGTCCCAGTAGTGGATCGGAAAGCTCTCGTAGACACGCGCCTGATATTTCCGGGCCTTGCGCTCCTCGGCGGCCTTCAGGTTGGCCGCGTCATCGGCTGCGCCGGGATAAACTCGGCTGGTGAACGCCAAGGCCTGGCCGTCGGGACGCCAGTGCGGCGCCGAAGCGCCTGTCGAAAGAGACGTTACGCGGACCGCTTCTCCACCTGACGCGATATCGAGAACGTAGATCTGGGTGACTTCATCCCCCTCGCGCTGCGCCGCAAAGGCGATGCGGCGGCTATCGGAGCTCCACTCGACGCCGGTTTCCGAGCTCTTCGTGTGCGTCAGCCGCCGTGGCGGCCCGCTGCCGTTGGCAGGGACGATCCACAAGTCCGAGACCTGCTTCGATTCGTCGTAAGCCGGCTCATTGACGCTAAAGACCACCCAGTGGCCATCGGGACTGGGCACCGGAGGGCCGACGTGCTTCATCAGCCAGACATCTTCATGAGTAATCGGGGTTTTTGCGGCGAGAACCGCCGCGAGCGCGACCATTACGGCAGCAGAGCGAATCCAGAGGCGCATATAGCGGACTATAGCAACCGATGGCCGCCCGCACCAGCGCCCGGACCGGGTCCGAGTCTGGACTTGGCAGAACATTTTCCGCTGGTCCTCATAGCCGCCCGGCCGCGGCTCTCGACAAGACGCAGGCTGTGATCGTGAAACGAGCCCGACGGGTTGTGCCTCGGGCGGAGAGTCTCGACCGCTATCTTGGCTGGTCAGCCAGCGCTCGATCACGGTGATACCGAACTCCTGGTAATACCTCCTGTAGTACTTGTTTTCTGCAACTTGCAGATAATGCAACCACCACGATTGCCGAAAAAAGCACAGATGGCAGCCGGTTTGTCACGATCCGGCACAGTTCCCAGAGGCGGCCTCAGGGGCGGCAGGCCGATGACGGATCTGATCGCGTGCGTGCACGCGGGCCAGAGCTGGCGGCAAAGTAAGCCGGGCCTCCGCAAATACCTCCAGATGCACTGGAATGGGTTATGGTAATGCCCAGCAACGGAACCGATACGCAGCAAGTACTCGGGCGCGCCGCTAGCCACCGCTGTTAGGAGGGAAGGCCTGTGGCTTGGGCGGCCTTGTTCGAGTGAACAAATTCCTCCAAAGTCACAGGCGCCTGAGTAAACGCCGGTAGCCATTTTCCGTAATCCGGGCGGCGGCAAGGACTGCGGGTACGAATGAAGCACGATCGGCCGTTTTAACACTCCGTGGGCCGTTGAATTTGTAGATCATCCCCGCAAGCCGTTAATTCACGCACGATGGAGTTCTGTCTACAGATGGGAGGAGAGGTGCCCGGGCGCGGCCCCCGGGACGCTGGGACCCCTCGAACCGGCCTCGGGAAGAAAGCCTTTGGATGATCCGTCTAATGGTACGGTGGTTAGCCTGAACCGGCGCGAGATCACCGATGACACCATTGATGCTTGCCGTCGTGGGGACCGCGAGGCCTTCCGCGCGCTTTACGACGCATACAAGGACAAAGTGTACTCGATCTGCTTTTACTATTTTCACGGAGACTCGGCAGCTGCAGCGGACGGCACCCAGCAGGTGTTCCTGAAGCTGATCACGAACATCGGACAGTTCCGTGGAACTGCAGACTTCTCGACCTGGTTGTATCGGCTGGTGACCAACACATGCGTGGATGAAGCGCGCCTCACTAGAGCGCGAGACGCACGGACTGCGAAGGAGGTCGTGCTGGACTCGCTTGCTAGGCCGGGCTCGCAGGAAGAGGATTTGGTGCGAGCCGAGAGGGCTCGGTCGGTGCAAGAGGCGCTATCTGCTCTGCCTTCCAAATTTCGGCTGCCTCTGCTGCTTCGGTACTTTGACGATCTGTCTTATGAAGAGATGGCCGTTGCGCTCGGTTGCTCGATGGGGACGGTCGCCTCGCGGTTAAGCCGTGGCCACAGAATGCTGGCATCCAAGCTGGAGGCTTTGCGAGGCTCATGATGTTGCGCAAACACCAGTTGCCCTCTGACGAGCCCCTGCGGGACTTGCCGCTGGTGGAAGCACCCGATTCGATCTGGATTTCCTTAGAGAACGCCCTGGATGCCGGTGAAAAGCCGCGCGGTCGGCACCGGTTTGGATTCCCGATCTGGCAGCCAGCCTTGGTGGTGGCTTCCCTGGTGGTTGTCGCTGGCGTTTACTGGAGGTCCATCCGCGGTACTGAACCGCAGTGGAATGTAGATCGTCTGGCGGGGATTCCGTCGATTGGCTCAGAGCCTATCGACCGAACGGGACGTATGAAAGAGGGCCAGTGGCTCGAAACTGACGCCTCATCAAGGGCAGTGATTCACGTTGGTACGATAGGAACGGTTCAAGTCGACTCGAACACACGTGTGCGCCTCGTGACAGCGCGGTCAACTGAGCACCGGCTGGCCTTGGCACGCGGCCGGATCATGGCCAGCGTAACCGCTCCGCCACGATTGTTTTTCGTGAATACCGCTTCGAGCACCGCAGTCGACCTGGGCTGCGCCTACACAATGCAGATCGACGATGCCGAGAACGGATCGTTGCAAGTGACCCTAGGATGGGTCTCGCTCGAATGGAGCGGCCGGAAATCGCTGGTTCCGGCTGGCGCCAGCTGCCAAACGCGTCACAAGCTCGGACCCGGGACGCCGGTTTTCGACGATGCCGCTGGATCTCTCAAGCGTGCTGTAACGGCATTCGATTTCGAGAAGGGGGGCCTCAGCGCGCTGGATACCATCCTTGCCGCTTCGCGCGTGAGGGACACGCTGACGCTCTGGCATTTGCTCGCGCGCGTCGATGGGAATGATCGCTTGCGGGTGTACAACCGCATGATCGCACTGGCGCCGATTCCGAACGGTCTCGTGCCCGCCAAAGTCTTGCAGCTGGATCCCCAAACGCTTCAACGCTGGAGAGAGGAGCTTGCGTGGAAATGGTGAGGTTTCCTATACTTTTGATCCTTTGCCTTTCGCGCCTGGGCGCGGCCGAATTCTCCCTGACCATCGGGAATCCGATCGCGGCGAACATCCCCAGGATGAAGACGGCGGCGATTGCGGTCAGGCTGGAAAACTGCTCGGACTTCGCTAAGGCTACCCTGAGCGCCACGGCGGAAGGGCTGGTGGCTGGAGTTCGCAGGTCAGTGTCGTTACAGACCGTGGCCGGCGCAACTCCTGGAGTCTACGCTGTCGCTCAGAGCTGGCCTTTCGACGGCATGTGGGTGGTGAACCTCAAAGCCACCTGTGGAAGTTCCGCGGTGGGAACGATTGTGCCGTTTCGCGGGACGGGTTTCCTCCGCGAGTCGTTGAAGAGTTTCCCTCGTTTTGCCACAGCGGCCGAAGTCGAGGGCTCGTTGAGCGAGCTGTCAGGAGGTAAGAAATGAAAGCTGCATCCATTTTGATCCCGGCGGCGCTGGTCTTGAATGCCGCCGAACTAAAAAACCCTGGGCAAGAGAACCGTCACCTGGTCGCTCATGAATGGGGAACCTTCACGTCCGTTGCGGGCGAAGACGGAAGTCCGGTGACGTGGGCGCCCCTCTTTGGTGCACCCGACTTGCCGTGTTTCGTGAGTCGCCTCGCCCTGGGGGCCTTAACGAAGTGGCAGATCTCCGGATTGGTGCGCATGGAGACGCCGGTGCTGTACTTTTATTCGCAGCGTCCGACGACCCTCTCCGTCCGTGTCGATTTTCCCAAGGGTCTGATCACGGAGTGGTACCCTCCGGCATCCAAGGTGGGCCCCAACCCTGCTGCGGTGGGGCCGGTGTACCGGAACGGCAGCCTCCAATGGGATCAGGTGAGCGTACTGCCGGGGGCGCACCTGGAGTTTCCGTCGACCTCCGGGGCGAGCCGCTACTATACCGCCCGCCAGACGGACTCAGCGCCCCTCAGTATCGGCGGCCAACCAGAAAAGCTCATCTTCTACCGCGGCGTGGGGAGCTTTCCGCCCAGCCTTCGGCCCCGGTACCGACGCGATGGGAAGATCGAGATCCGCAACGCGGGGGCTGATCCGATTCCGCTGGCGATCCTCTTTGAGAACCACGGCGGAAGGGTAGGGTTTCAAACGGTTCGCGAAATTCAAGACGGCGCCACTCTAGATCCACCGGTGTTGACCGGAGATATTGAGCAGTTCCGCAAGGAACTTGCCACCAGCTTGGTCGAATTCGGGCTATATCCCAAGGAAGCCTCTGCGATGGTCGAGACTTGGCGGGATTCCTGGTTTGAGGAAGGGACCCGCGTCCTCTACATTGTGTCAAGGCAGGAGGTGGATTCGCTGCTCCCCCTGAGAGTGACGCCCACACCGGTGGAAACAGCGCGCGTATTTGTGGGGCGTGTCGAAGTTCTCTCACCCGCCACTCGGGAGACGCTTCAGGAGGCCGCGCGACGCGGGGATTCACAAACGCTCGAAGAATTTGGAAGGTTCCTCGGCTTGTTCGCCCGAAGGATGGAGCTAAGCGGGCCCGCCCTGCAAAATGCGATGGCAGCCCTCGCTCGCAACACGTCATCCCGCATTCAGTAACCAGCTCGACGGCACCATTGGCAGCGCCGTTTGACCCTCGAGGCCTCACTTCGGGCCGGACCAGCAATGTACGCATATTCCTGAGGTTTCGAGTGCGGAACGTGAAGATTCCGCACCTTGGTGGCCTCGATTACCGTTATGAACGTGTCGCATGCGAAATCGGCGACGCATTTTTGGCGAACGACAACACGCAGAAACCTCGGTGGCGTAAGAAATCGGTTACGAACGCAGGCTAAATCGGAGCGCCTGGCTATTTCAGGAACTGGGCGGCGTTCTGCTTGGTGACTAGTTCCTCGCCGGTGTCGATGCGTTTTGCGACGGGTTCGCCGCGCGCCGCTTTTAACGCAGCCTCGACCGCGCTCTGCCCCAGGGCTTCGGGATGCATGGCGACGTCTCCCGACAAACGGCCGGCTTCGACTGCTCGAACGGCTTCGCGGGTTGCATCCACTCCCACAACGGCGATTTTTCCAGTCAGATTTCGGGCGGCAATCGCTTCCACGGCCCCCAGTGCCATTTGGTCATTGGTGGCGAAGACCGCACGCAGGTCGGGATATCGCGTCAGGAGATTCTCCATGACCGACATACCCAAGGCCCGCTCACTGTTGGCGGGCTGCACCGCGACGTTCTCGATTCCTGGAGCCTCGCGAAGCGCTTCCTGAAATCCAGCCAGGCGGTCTTCATGCGTCAGGACTCCCAAAATTCCGCGGATGACGGCCACTTTCCCCTTGCCGCTGAGAAGCTTGATAATGTACTCGCCGCCGAGGCGACCTGCGCGGCGATTGTCCGATCCCACGTAACTCACCTTCGACGGCCAGTTGACGTCAGTGTCAAAGATGACCACGGGGATTCCGGCGCCGCGGGCGCGATCGAGCACCGGGATCACCTCGGCGGCGCCGGTGGGTGCAACTGCCAGCGCGGCCACTCTGTTGGTGATCTGATCTTCCAGGATCGAGACCTGCTGGTCGACATTGACCTCGCGCTCTGGCGCCAACACCACCAGGCGGACGCCGGGATTCGCCTTAGCCTCATCCTCCGCACCCGCCTTGACCCGCTGCCACCATTCGCTGTCGAGAGCTTTGGTCACGAGCGCGATATCCAGCGTCTTAGGTTGGCCGCTCCGCGTGCACGATCCCGCTAGTACGCACGCTATGCTCAACGCGGCGGCCCATAGCCGGGAAGAGAGGGTTCTCATGCCCGGTGCCTTCCTGCTTCCGATGCTTCTACTTCCACGGGACGGTGTTCGCGCAACGAGAGGTTCGCCGCCAGGGTGATCCGGAGCGCCGCCATGGCATCCGCTCCCGTAATAGAGGGCGGCAGGTCCTTTTGCAGATGCTCCACGAAATTCCGGATCTGCGCCAAGTAGGCATTTTCGAACCGCTCCATGAAGTAGGGAACGGCGTCGTGCGTGACGCCCTCGGGAGTCAGCGTCACGATCGGAGTCTGGCGGTAATAACCGATTTGAATCGAACCTTTAGTTCCCCAGATTTCGCCGCGAATGTCGTATCCGAAAGCGGCGTTGCGGCTCAGTTGCACCACGCCCATCGCGCCACTCTGGAAGACCAAATCCACGATCGCATTATCGATATCACCCACGGATTTCATTTCAGGATACGCCAGGACCCCGCCGATGGCGTGCACGCGCCGGATCTCTCCCATGTACATGCGCGCGACGTCAAAATCGTGAACGCCCATGTCGGCGATCAACCCGCCGCTCACTTTGGGATCGCAGAACTCGAGCGGCGGGGGGTAAGGATCGCGAGAGATGGAGGTGAACATGACGGGCTCGCCAATCGCCCCGGCTTCGAGCTTCTGCTTCGCCGCCACATAACCGACGTCGAAACGGCGTTGAAACGCCATCTGAAAGAACACGCCAGCGGCCTCGGTCGAAGCGATCATCTCGCGCCCGTCCTCCAGGGTCAGGGCAATCGGTTTCTCGCAGAAGATCGCCTTTCCGCTTCTGGCCGCATCCATCACGACCTGCTTGTGGGTACTGGTGGAGGTGACGACCAAAACGGCATCAATGCCGCCATCATTTAACAGATCCTGGTAATTCGAGTGCCAGCGCGGAATTTCAAATTCGGCGGCGAACGATTTCGCCAGCTCGGCCTTCTGGTCCGCCACCGCAACCAGTGCTGCGCCTTGCGCCCGCCGCGCCAGATACTGGCCATACATGCGGCCCATCCGACCCACGCCGATCAGTCCTATTTTCAGAGTCGACATCCTATTTGCTTCGTCCTTCCCCTGACGTCATTCTTGCCCCCGTTCTGACGCCCTCTGGCGCACGACGTCTACCCAGACGGCAGCTACGATCACAAGCCCGATCACTACCGTCTGCCAGGCAGGCGACACGTTAAGCAGGTTGAGTCCATTTCGTAATACGCCCATGATAAGCGCGCCGACTACGGTTCCACTGACGAGGCCGACCCCGCCCAAAAAACTGGCGCCGCCAATCACCACGGCCGCAATCGAATCCAACTCGCCGCCCACTCCGGCCAGCGGAAACCCGGAGTTCATGCGGCCCGCGAGAACCATGGCGCCGGCGGCAGCCGTCAGGCCGCTCAGCGCGTACACCAGAATCAGTCTTGCGTCCACAGGCACCCCGGAGAGCCGTGCCGCCTGCGGACTTCCGCCGATGGCATACAGGTCACGCCCGATCGTGGTGCGGTTCAGAAAGATGGAAAACGCGGTGCAAAAGAGCAGGACCAGAATCACGGGCGCCGGAATCCAGCCGATGGACCCGGCGCCCCAAAACCGGAACCCGGACGGCAGTTCCGAAATCGGAAAACCGCCGGAGATGACCAGCGCCAGTCCGCGCGCGACGTTCATCATGCCCAGCGTCGGAATGAACGGGTGAGGCAGGTGGAGCTTGGTCAGCAGAATACCATTGATCGCACCGAGCGCCGCACCGATGGCGAGCGCCACCGCGACGCTGATCAGCGGCGGGACGCCCACGTGCATCAACAGCGCCACCATGACGCAACAGAGTCCCAGGATCGAACCCACCGACAAGTCGATTCCCGCCGTGATGATGACCACCAACTGCCCCAGCGAAACCAGCAAATTCACCGCCGACTGTCGGAGGATGTTGAGCAGGTTGTCGGCGGTCAGAAATCGGTCGGACGCGCCGCCCAGCACTCCGCACAGCAGCAGGAGGCCCAGCAGGGGACCGAATCTTCGGAGCACGGTCGCAGGGGACAGGACCGGACGAGGCTTCGCCGCAGTTGCTGGCGGAGCCGCCTGGCTCAATAGGCGCCTCCGGTTGCCAGGTGCATGATCTGTTCTTCCGTTGCTTCGGCGCGAGTAAGTTCGCCAGCGATGCGCCCTCGGTGCATGACAATGATCCGATCCGCGAGTGCCATCAATTCTTCCAGCTCCGAAGACGCCAAAAGCACCGCCGCGCCATCGCCGGCCAGCGTCCGAATGATGTCGGAGATCTCGGCTTTGGCGCGCACATCGATGCCGCGTGTCGGTTCATCGAGCAGGAAGACGCGCGCGCCAGCGAGCAGCCACTTGGCCAGGACCACTTTTTGCTGAGCCCCGCCGCTCAGATAGACGGCGGGCTTGTTCAATCCGGCCACGTTGATGCGCAGGGCGCGGATCCATTGTTGCGCCGCCTGCTTTTCGTGGGAGCGGTGTATGAAAAACCGGGAGCGCCCGCTGGCCAGCGCCATATTCCACAGCACCGAAGCTCCCAAGATCAGGCCTTTCGTCTTCCGGTCGTCGGGGACCAAGGCAAAGCCATTCCTTACTGCGTCCAATGGTGTGCACAGTCTCGCGCGGCGCCCGTGCACAAAGACATCGGCCGCGCGCGTTCCGCGGGCTCCGAAGAGCCATTCGAGCAGGTGCGTTCGTCCGGCCCCGGCAAGCCCCGCCAGCCCGACGATCTCGCCGCGGCGGAGTGTAAGATTGATCGAGCCCTGGATGCGAAGAGCCTCATCGAATTGGGTGCTCCCGGCTGCTGAAGATCCAAGCTGCTCCTTCAAGTCCGTGCCGATCATGGCGCGCACGAGTGTCTGGTGGCTAACCTCCTCGGTGGGTTGCGTCGATACATGTCTGCCGTCGCGCAGCACCGATACCCGGTCTGCAATCTCAAAGATCTCTTTGAGCCGGTGAGAAATGTAAATGAGGCCGACGCCGCGGGCACGGAGCAGCCGAATCGACCGGAATAAAGCCGCCGCGTCGTGTTCAGCCAGCGGAGCAGTGGGTTCATCCATGATGATCAGGCGGCTCTCGAAGGCTACCGCGCGGGCGATTTCCACCAGTTGTTTTTCCGCCAGGCTCAGTTCCGACACCCGCCGCCGGGGGTCGATCTCGCGGCCCAAGTCGCTCAGGACACGCTGGGTCGCCCCATGCATCTCGCGGAAGTTCACGAAACCCTTGGTCGCCGGGTGCCGGCCTAGGAAAACATTTTCCGCCACGCTCAGCGGTGGTACCAGCGCCAGTTCCTGGTGGACGAAGCTGATCCCCATTGCCTGCGCCTGGCGCGGCCCCTCGAGGCGGACGGGCCGATTGTCCCAGAGAATTTGCCCGGAGTCCGGAGGCACCACACCGCTCACGATATTCATCAGCGTCGACTTGCCCGCGCCATTCTCACCGACAAGCGCATGCACTTCGCCCCGACGCACGTCCAACGTGACGTCATCCAGCACCTGGATTCCGCTGAACGACTTCGAGATGTTACGCACTTCGAGCAACGAATGCTCCACGTGTGAACTTTAGCGCAAATTGGATCTGCTGCGCAGACGTCTCGCACGCCGTTGACAATATTCATGTTCACCCTGAGATCGGGTAGGCTGGAATCATGGAGCTGAGCAAGGATCTACTCATTCAAAAGAAATCGGACTCGCGCTCCAATAGTATTTCGATGGATGTGAAGCGAGAAGAGGTCGGTTTTCAATTTGTAAACTTTCGAGTTCACAGATTCGCGTCCGGCGAGAGCCAGTCCGGCGAGACGGGAGGCAATGAATTATGCATGGTCATGCTGGCGGGCCGCTGCCTGGTTGCTTCTTCGCACGGCAAGTGGGATTCCGTCGGAGGTCGCAGCGGCGTGTTCGAAGGCATGCCGCATGCGCTGTATTTGCCGGTAAATTCTAGCTTCACGCTGACGGCCCAAACCGCGTGCGAAGCGGCCTTTTGCTATTGCAAGGCGGAACAGGAGCACGATGCGCGCCTGATTACGCCGGCTGATATCGAAGTTGAGATCCGCGGCGGGGGCAATGCCACGCGCCAGATCCACCAGATCATCGGGCCAGAATTTCCGGCGCATCGTCTGCTGGTTGTGGAAGTCTATACTCCCAGCGGCAACTGGTCGAGCTATCCGCCGCACAAACACGATGTCCACAATCCACCGGCGGAAGTCGATTTGGAAGAGATTTACTACTATCGAATCGACCGTCCCGAAGGCTACGCGATCCAGCGCGTCTATACCGGTGAC
>JAGWQP010000060.1 GCA_028876805.1 Acidobacteriota bacterium
CGAGAAGGGGTTTCGCTATTATGTGGGCTGTATCACAGCCAGCCGCCTGGCCGCGGCGGAGTCGGAACGCCTCCGCAGCGAACTGAGCGGCCTTCACACGGTCGAAGAGCGAGTCGAGCGTTCGAGCCACATCCTGATGGAAATGACCCGGAATGTGGGGATCGCGGCGGCGATCCCGGCTCTGGCTCAGGAACTGGACCAGATCGAACTGTTGCCGCTGGGTGCCGACCGCGTACTCATGATCCTGGTGACGCGCGACCATCTGGTCCGCAACCGGGTACTGGCGCTCGAAGAACCGGTGACGTCGGAGGAACTGACCTCGATCCGCAATTACGTCAACCGGAATTTCAGTGGCTGGCAACTGGGCGCGGCGCGACGCGAACTGCTTCGCCGGATCGACGAGGAGCGTGCGCTCTACGATGCGGCGGAACGAAAGCTGCAACTGCTTTATCAAAAAGGTTTGCTGGTGGCGGACACCTCGCCAGAAGTGCACATGGAGGGAGCCTCCAATCTGCTTGGGCTGGACCTGCACTTGACGCGTGAAACCATCCGGGAGCTGTTGCACGCGCTCGAGGAAAAGGAGCGCCTCATCGATTTGCTCGACCGGTTCTTGGAGCAGCCGGCCGGCGAGCTGCAGGTCCAGGTCGGACTCGAGGAGATTCACCCGGCCATGAAGGGTTTTGCGCTCATCGGCATGAAGGTGCAGATGGCCAGCGGTCTGCCGGCTAAGGTAGCTGTTCTGGGACCTTTAAGGATGCAGTACGAGCGCGCGATGGCAGCCGTAATCCAGACCAGCCGCGCCCTGGAAAGCACGCAATTCTAAGTTGACAACGTCTTTGGTAAGCTAAAAACAGTGGACACCGGGAAGCCTGATCAGAACCCATCTGACGTATCGTCAGACGACAGCGACGTTCCTGCCGTCACGGCGGAAGGCCAATTGGCAACCGTCGCCGCCGAGCGCGATCGGCTGACCGCGGAGAAGGCTGACCTGCAAGACCGTGTGCTCCGTATACATGCGGAGTTCGACAACGCGCGGCGCCGTTTCGAACGGGAGCGTTCCGAGTATCTGCAGTTTGCGTCGATGGACCTGGTGAAGCAGATTTTGCCGGTGCTGGACGATTTCGAGCGTGCGCTGCAGGTGGAGACCACCGATCAAAACTATGCCACGGGTGTAGGCCTGATCTATCAGCGGCTGACCGAGACGCTGAAGAAGATGGGCTTGGAAGCGATGGAGACCGCCGGCCGCAAGTTCGACCCCAACCTGCACGAGGCCGTGGAGCGCGTCCCAAGCCAAGAGGGCGAGGACCAGGCGATTTTAGGTGAGTTCCGGCGGGGTTATTATTTCAAAGGGAAGCTCCTCCGGCACGCGATGGTGAAGGTCGCGGTCCACTCGTAGCGGAATCCCGTGTCCAAGAGAGATTATTACGAAATCCTCGAGGTAGGCCGGGAGGCCGGCGATCAGGAGATCAAAAGCGCGTATCGGAAGATGGCGCTTCAGTATCATCCCGATCGGAACCCCGACGATCCGGGCGCGGAAGAAAAATTCAAAGAGGCGTCGGAAGCCTACAGCGTCTTGAGCGATCCGCAGAAGCGCGCGAGCTACGATCGCTTCGGTCATGCCGGGCTGCAGGGTGCGGCCGGAGGATTCAATCCCGATGCATTTTCCGATTTCAGCGACATCCTGGGCGATTTCTTTGGCTTCGGCGACCTGTTTGGTGGCGGCCGGAGACGCACGCGGGCTCAGCGCGGTGAAGATATCCGGTTCGACCTGCAGTTGAGTTTCGAAGAAGCGATCTCCGGGCTCGGCGCCGAGATTCAGGTGCCGCGCATGGAAAGCTGCGACCGTTGCCGCGGATCGGGCTCGGAACCCGGCAGCGGGCCCAGCACGTGTCCGACCTGCCACGGGCGTGGAGAGGTTCTTTACCAGCAGAGCTTCATTTCCATCCGGCGTGCCTGTAGCGCGTGCGGTGGCACCGGCCAAATTATCCGCAATCCTTGCAGTCAATGTCGGGGCCATGGGTATCAGCAGGTGCAGCGCAAACTCAGGGTGAATATTCCCGCCGGCGTCGACGACGGAACCCGGGTCCGCTTGGCGAATGAAGGCCAGCCGGGCGCCTACGGGGGGCCTCCAGGAGATCTCTACGTCTTCTTGAAGGTCAAGGAGCACGTGTTTTTTGAGCGGCACGAGCAGGATCTGCATTGCACCATTCCCTTGAACATCACGCAGGCCGCGCTCGGCTGTGAGATCGATGTGCCGACGCTCGAGCAACCCTACAGACTCAAGATCCCCGAGGGGACTCAAGGCGGCGCGCAGTTCCGGCTGCGCCATAAGGGTGTGCCCGCCCTCAATGGCGGGGGCCGTGGCGATCTATATGTCCACATCGATGTGAGAATTCCGGCCCGGCTTACCCGCGAGCAACGGAAATTGCTCGAGCAGCTCCGCGAACAGCTTCCGGTGGACAACTCACCTGTCGAAAAAGGTCTTTTTGAGAAGGTCAGGAATTACTTCACGTAGAGCTGCGTGAGGCGCGAAGTTCGACCGCTCCCGCTGCGCGCGTTTTTGCGGCGCGGCCATTTCCGGACGCTGGTGCGGTGCATAGAGCTGCGGGCCGGCGCCGCGGATGCTCCCACTCTGGTCCGGGTCTGCAGCCGATTTGTGGTGCGCGTGAGGTCCTTGTGAATCGTCCGATAACTGCGCGACAACTCCTTCAACGTGGGTAGACCGGTCTGGCCATGATAGACCGCTGACACGAGTCCGGCACCTAACAGTTCCGACTTCCGGGCATCGACCGGTCACTACTTGTTGCCCGCCTGCAAGGCAGAGCATTCTGGCGCGGTCGCACACTACCCCCTTCCAGACTCCCCGCGGAGTTCGATACACCGTCGTATTGCCAGAACGGTAGCATCAGCGGTCCGTTCGTACGGTTGATTTGGGAACAGTGATGGAACGGCCCTCTCTCAATGCGTCATCGCGTACATGACATAGTTCACGCCGAGGCGGATGCCCAGATCGGAGAATTTGACGGGATAGCCTGGGGAATCGGCCCACTCCCACGAATCGCCCGTATCCTGGTTGAAATTGGCAACCACCATGATGCGGCCCTTGTCGTCGTAGATTCCCACCCAACGGCCGACGCGACCGCCCTTCTTTGAACCCTCCAGGAGGTGTTCGGCACCCGGAATCACGAAACGGTCGTTGATGTCGTAGACCGTGTGGAAGATCGCGTCGGCATTGTCGATGTCGACAATGGGGCGGTCCGGAAAGGCGAACCGGATTCGCTTTTCGAATTCAGCCCACTCGTCGGGGCCATGAAAATCATCGGCAAAGAAAAAACCGCCGCGCAGGCAGTATTCGCGTAACCGCTTGCCTTCGTCCTGTGTGAGACCCCACTCTCCGGCCTGGACGGCATACAGCCAAGGCCAGTCGTATGCGTCGCCGTCCTCCAGCAAAACGGGTTGCTCGACGGACCGAACGTGGATGCGGGTCAGACGGCGAATCGCCTGGACGAAGTGGCGGTCGGCGCGCGGATAGTCCTGTGTCCAAAGCGAAAGGCCGAGGCGGAAGTCGCCGTCGAAGCGGCCGCGGTAGCCATCGAGCGGGCCGCCCGGGAACATCAGGCGGGCAAAGACCCACTCCGTTTTCTCGTTCCAGTCGGCGGGGAGCGGGAAGTTGTTGTATTCGACGGCAGGGAACTCGCGGAAGGGCCGCTGGAATGCGTACAGGCCACCGAACAGGGCTAAGCCGCATCCGGTGGCGCACCACACCCTCCGTAGAAGCATACATCTCCTTCTCCTGAGAATATCACCGGAACAAGAACCGGGTTGTCACCGAGTAGGGTGGCCCTTGTGACGGCCAAGTCATCAGCAAGGTGTTAGTGTCCTTCCGCGCACGGTCCCCAAGCAGGGGTTTCTTTCCACCACAGACCGATCCGCCATCGCCAAAAAAAATCTTCCGGCCAAAAATCGCGTCTCTCACAAAACGCCACTACCCGTCAGCGGACCGACCGGCCATCGCAAAAAAAAACAATCTCCAGGCCAAAAATCCCGTCTGCTCACAAAACGCCACTACCCGTCAACTTTGGCGTTTGAGATTTCCCGGGCCGATGTGCTGGGGATCGAAACTAAGAAATGAAATGAGATTTTGAGTGAGCACTTTGGAACTGTCGGTTAACACACGATCAGCTACATTGATTACGTAGATTACATAGACAAGATAAAAGGATACGAGATCATTAGTATGACTGGCTCGCTACTCGCCTCTCAACTCGAGGTTTGCACCTCCCCAGCGCCGCATACCGCTCGCCGATTGGACCGGCGCCGGCAACTCCGGTTTCCGATCGTGCTGGACCTCCACTACGCCGTCAAGTCCGGTTCGGTTGGAGAGGGCCTGCTCGTCAACATCGGCAGCGGAGGCCTGCTTTTTCGCTGCCCAGTGCGACTACCGGAAGGCAGGCCGATTGAAATCGCTCTACCCTGGCCCTTTCTCCTCAACGGCGAGTGCCCGTTGCAGCTTCGAATTCGAGGCCGGATCATCCGCACTGATCCCTCCACGGTGGCGGTAGCGATTCAAAAGTATGAATTCCACACGTCGGCGCGGCACGGCGAGAAAACCTCCTTGGCTAGGCTCGCGGGTTGAATCGAGCGGCCTCCATCGGGGTGGCCGCCGGTGTTTGGAGCCCGCTTCCGCCGCGAGAATTCGATATGGTTGCGCGATAATCGGCGCATGGCCACTCTCGGACTGATCGAATATCAGCATGCCAGCTCGGAGGTGCGGGCGGTTTTTGACGATATCATGACCACTCGGCAGACCGATACGATCAATAACTTCTGGAAAGCGTTGGCGCACGATCCGAAAACGCTGCGCCGGACTTGGCAGAGCATCAAAGAGATCATGGCGCCGGGAGCGCTCGACGCCGTGACCAAGGAGATGATCTACCTGGCAGTGAGCGCCACCAATCAGTGTGGCTATTGCATCGCCTCGCACACGGCTGCCGCACGGAAGGCTGGAATGAACGATGCGATGCTGGCCGAACTCATGGCCGTTGTGGGGATGGCCAATGAAACCAACCGGCTGGCAAGCGGATATCAAGTGGAGGTTGATGAGCGCTTCCGGTCATAATCGCAGCCGCAGATAGATCGCTCCAGGCTCCGGCTGACCTTCATGCGGCGCGGTGAGTTCAAAGCCCATCCGGCCGTACATTTCCAGGGCGGTGGACATGACCGGCAGAGTATCGCCGAGCATCTCGCCATATCCGGCCCGTCGGGCCTCCTCGATGATCCACTGCATCAGGGACCGGCCCACGCCCCGGCCGCGAAACGCCGGGCGCACGTAGAGGCGCTTAGCCTCGCAGCGTGTCGCGTCGAGCCGTCGCAACGCCACACAGCCTGCGGCCCCGCCACTTATCCACGCGAGCCCCAGCCGGCCGTCGGGTGGGCTGTAGGAGCCTGGCAGGCCGGCAAGCTCCTGGGCGAAATTCTGAAAGCATGGGGTGAAGCCGAAGGCCGCCCAATATTCCTCGAACAGGCGGCGGACCTGCTCGATATCCGCGCTGGATTTCGCCGGCAGCACCCGCATAGGCATTTCGCTCGGTGACCATTCCCACTAAGGATCGAACGGCCGGCTTATTTGGAGGCTTGCTGACGATAATACGCCGTCAGGTCGAGCGGAGGCGGTGTTTGCCCGAGGGCCCGCAGAAACCCCGAGACCTGGCCGCGGTGGTGACTTCCGTGATTGACCACATGCAAAATCAACTGCCAGAGCGGCTGACGATACGCGTTGCCCTTGGTGTCCTTATAGGCGATTTCGGCGCGGGCGGCCTCATCGGTAAGAGGCAGCGCCCACTGCCGCCATCGCTCGTGCAGAGTCGGCCAGTCGTTCTCGAGTACCGTCAAATGATAGTCGGCATCGGTGGTGAAGGCGGCGGTCGGTAGGTCGGACACACGGGCCAGCCAGATGCGATCCGCCGCGTAAATGTGGACCAAGGTACCGAGCACGCTGCGATCGGCCGTTTTGAAATCGTAAGTCAAGTCGTCCTGCGGAAGCTTCGCCGCTGCGCTAACCAGACGCTGGCTGGCCCAGCCCGTGTAATCGAGGTGAGTTCTGAGAACGTCAGCTGAAATAGCCATACCCGCCATTATCGCCCGAGTCGGGCAAGGCTCTGGCTGGCGCGGGCGCGAAGCGCCAGGGCTAGGCGGCTTCCATTCCGTTTCACTTCGAACACGGGGGACAATAGTGATGTGAAGCATTCAGCCCTTTTATTCGGTTTTCTGGGGCTTCTCGGGGTTACCGAGGGGAACGCCGCTCCTGGTGTCACTAAAGTGGAGCTCAAGCCGGAGACTGAAATCGCCTTTGGCCAATACATCCAGGCCACCGAGAGGCGCCTCGATCAGGAAATGGCCGACGGGCGCTTCTTGTGGGTGGACGGAGCGCCGGAGCGCGTGCGCCGGGTCCGCGGCGGCGAGATCCTGGTCGAATCCAGGGCAGGAAA
This sequence comes from Acidobacteriota bacterium, assembly GCA_028876805.1. Lineage (GTDB taxonomy): Bacteria > Acidobacteriota > Terriglobia > Bryobacterales > Bryobacteraceae > PSRJ01. The sequence goes on from JAGWQP010000060.1 coordinate 6,489, forward strand.
GGGAGGCGCGCCGCTGGGGGATGGCGTGGTTCACGATTGGATCGCAGCCGTCTTTATCCCCGGCACGACTCTCCAGAAGGCGTTGGCGCTAGTTCAGGATTATGACAATCACAAGAATATCTATAAGCCGGACGTTGGCGATTCGAAGTTACTGGGCAAGAAGGGCAACGACTACCAGGTCTTTCTCCGCTTAGTCAAGAAGAAGGTTCTGACCGTGGTGCTGAACACATACCACAACGTACACTACGTTCCGCTCGACGCGCGCCGTTGGTACAGCCGCTCCTACAGCACGCGAATCGCCGAGGTCGACGACGGCCAGGAGCTGCCTCCCGGCGAGGACCACGGATTTTTGTGGAGACTGGATTCTTATTGGCGGTTTGAGGAACGCGACGGCGGCGTGTATCTGGAGTGTGAAGCGATTTCGCTGACGCGCAGTGTGCCGCTGGGCTTGGGCTGGCTGATCAATCCGATCATACAGAGCCTGCCGCGCGACTCGCTGGTGAACACGCTACGCGAGACGCGAGAAGCTCTATAAAACGATGCGCTACGTGCTTACGCGGAAATCTGAGGAGGCCGTCCGGCGGTTCCTGGCGTCGCCGGTGCTTCTGGCCTTCGACTTCGATGGAACGCTGGCGCCCATCGTGGGCGACCCGGATCGGGCGCGCCTGCGGCCCGCCACGCGCCGGCTTCTCCGCCGCGTGGCGGAAGCTTGGCCGTGTGTAGTGATCTCCGGCCGATCCCGTGCCGACGTCGCAAACAAGCTGTTTGGCACCGGCATTCGCCGCACCTTCGGCAATCATGGCGCCGAACCCTGGGCGGATGCGCGTCGGGCTCGGAAACAGGTTGCGCGCTGGGGCGCATCGCTCGCCAAGGATCTCGCGAATCTGAGCGGCATCCGAATCGACAACCATCGGCTTTCGGTGACCGTGCATTACCGGCACTGCGACCCCAGGGCCTCGGCTCGCTCGCAAATTCTGGATGCGGCGCGGACTCTACCCGAGGCTCGTCTGATCTGCGGAAAGCTGGCGGTGAGCGTGATTCCGGCGCGCGCCCCGAATAAGGGTACGGCTTTGCGGGCGGAACTGGCTCGCCTCGCCTGCGACCGGGCCCTCTATGTCGGTGATGACGAAACCGACGAAGATGTGTTCGCGCTGGACCGCGCAATCCGGCTCCTGAGCGTTCGCGTTGGACGAAAACATCGCTCTCGGGCTCAATACTTCCTTCGCAACCAGGCAGAGATCGATGAGTTCTTGCGAATCCTGATCGCGTCGCTGCCGGTGTAAGATTACCGATTTACGAGCTTGGCCATCAACCAGTGGATGCAACCGTCCGCTGCCGGCTTGAGCGCACAGCAACCGAGGCGATCCGACCAAAGCCGCGCTGTAAGCGCGAAGTTCATTCGGCCCCGATGGCACCTCGCGGCCGCGCGCGATACCCGCTGGCCAGGGACACCGAGCCCAGACTGAGCTTTGCAAGCAACGGCGGGGGCCGATGAGCCCGTCCGCCAGAACCGGGCGCTCTTGGTCTGGGGGATGCCGCTAGGGTGGGCGTTGGGAAATACCACGAGAAAGCAAATCCCGTGCGTAACGACCCGCGACGGGCACCAAGAGTTGCCGCCGAGCGGCCCCCCCACACGGGTGGAGCCGCCAGCCGAAATTCTTGTTGAGCAGAATGAACCGAAAAGGGCTTGTTTTGGTTCCGGGCCCGCGTCACGAACGATCCCTGACGTCCTTCTCAAGCTTGGGAAGACCGAACGCGTGTCGGGAGCCAGCGTGCTCAACGCGTTGTTTGCGCCATGGCCACGATGTGGATCCGGCGATTCCTCTGCCAGCAGGCTTCGTTGTGATCCTGGCACACCGGGCGTTCTTTGCCATAGCTAATGAGGGAAAGCTGGGACTCGGGAATTCCTACCTGCGTCAGGTAGTTTCTCGCGGCACGCGCACGCTCATCACCCAGAGCCAAGTTGTATTCTTCCGAACCGCGCTCATCGCAATACCCCTCGATGGTGAGCTTGTAAGTCGGATAGTCCTTCAGAATGTCGCGCAGCTCACTGGAATCGGCCTGCAATGCGGTGATCGCATCGGGCCGCAGGTCGTGCTTGTCGTAGTCGAAGTAGGCGTCTTCGATCCTGGCGAGCAACTCCTCAATCCGGGCCTTGGTAGCGGCGTTTGGTACGCGGGGGACCGGTGTAGATGCCGCTTGCTGCCGAGCCGGCTGTGCAGGCGTGCGTGGGGGCGCCGAGGTTTGTGGAGAACTCGGGGCAGGCGCCACGGTCGGGGGCGGCGGTGCGGCTGTGGCCACTTTCTTCTTGGCGCAAGCCGCAGATGCTACCGAAATTGCTGCTGCTAGGGCAAGCAGCATCCATTGACGAGAATTTTTCATTTTCGATACGTCCCTCCACATCATTACTATCGTTTTTCGGGTGGCGGTCCCATCCTGTTCAGACAGGATTCTGGCGCGCGTTTGGGTCGACTACACTTGAGAAGGAGTGTTCTGCCGCTAGTGCCGACAGCATCTGTCCGCGAAGAAACCACCGGCGAAGTTAAGCGTCGCTGGCCGCCGTGGCTGGCACTCTCTCTCGGATTTGGCGGCCTTCTGGCGTGCGTAATCGGCGCCGCCGCTGGAACGCTGGTGGAACTCAATCACGTCCGCAACGACGAGACGCAGTCCCGCCAGGCGTTCCTCGAACGGCTTGGCGCTCTGGATCAGATCCGCGGCCAGATCTACTTGTCGGGCACTTACGTGCGCGATTTCCTTCTTTCTCCCGACCCCGACAGCGCACGCGCCGAGACTACGCGGCTGGCCGGTCTGGAGATGGAGACTCACGAAGCCTTGCACCGCTATTCGCGCGTGTTGGAGGCCGAGGAGCGGGTGCCCTTTGTCGCCTTGCAGTCGGAGATCGAAGCTTATTGGCGCGTGCTCGACCGCACGTTGGCGTGGTCGCCCGAGGAGCGAAACCGCTTTCGCTCTTCGTTCTTTTATGACGAGTTGGTGCCGCGCCGCACCACCATGCTGCAGATTGCCGATCGTATTTCAGCGGTGAACGAACACGGGCTGAACCGCGCCGAGGAGCGGCTTGCGGCATCGTCGGAAGGGTTACGGCGGTCTCTGATCCTCACCTTCGTCATCACCCTCGTCGGCTGCCTGGTGCTAGCGCTGTTGACGGTGATTCACACATTGCGGCTGGATCGCGAGTTGGAGCGGCGGCTCGAGGAAAACGCCCGCGCCCGCGCTGATCTGCGCGAGCTTTCCGCACGGCTGTTGCGCGCCCAGGAAAACGAGCGGCGGTCCCTGGCGCGGGAACTCCACGATGAAGTCGGCCAGTCGCTCTCTGCCATCCTGATGGAGGCCGAGAACGCCGTTTGCGCGGAGGATCCACGCGAAACCGCAGACCATCTGCAATCCATCCGGACCCTCGCCGAGCGTACCGTCAACGAAGTGCGCGACCTGGCTCTGCTCCTCCGCCCTTCTATGCTGGATGACTTCGGCCTGATTCCCGCGTTGAACTGGCACGCCCGCGAGACAGCCAAGCGAACCGGCCTCAGGATTGCCGTTTCGGCCGGTGACGATGCCGACGATCTCCCCGATGAGCACAAGACCTGCATCTATCGGCTGGTGCAGGAGGCCGTGAACAACGCCGCTCACCACGGCAATGCCCGCAGCGTTGAAGTCACCCTCCAGCGCGAGAGTCGGCGCGTCCTCGCCACCGTTCGCGACGATGGCGCCGGCTTCGACACCCGGTTTGTGCGCGGCATGGGTTTGCTGGGGATGGAGGAGCGGGTGCGCCGGCTGGGTGGCCGCTTCCAGATTGATTCTCAGCTCGGCTGCGGGACCGTGGTCTCCGCCGAGTTGCCGGTTGTGGAACTCGCCGAACCCAGTGGACGGGATGCCCATTCGCATATTGTTGGCTGACGACCACACGGTGGTGCGCGATGGCTTGCGCGCGTTGCTCGAGAAACAGCCCGACATGACCGTCGTGGCCGAAGCTTCCGATGGTCGCGACAGCATCCGCCTGGCCGAGGAGCAATCACCCGATGTCGTCGTCATGGACATTGGCATGCCGAGTCTGAACGGCATCGAGGCCACCCGCCGTATTCTGGCCGCGAATCCCCGCACCGCGGTGGTCATGCTCAGCATGCACCAAGATGAAAGTTATGTATTGCGTTCGCTGAAGGCCGGCGCCAAGGGTTATCTCCTCAAGGATTCGCTGCGCGGCGATGTCATCGACGCCATCCGCGCGGTGGCGCAAGGCCGGTCCTTTCTCACCCGCAAAGTCCGCCTCATGTTGCAGGAGGACTACGTGCGCCAAATGGAAAGCCGGGGCCTCGAGGACAGCTACGATCTGCTCACCGACCGTGAACGGGAGGTCCTGCATATGGTCGCCGAGGGGAAGAGCAATAAGGAAGTGGCCGGACTGCTGAACATCAGCCCCACCACGGTCGAAACCCACCGCGCCCACATTCTGCAAAAGCTCGGCATCCACAGCGTCCCCGAATTGATCCTCTACGCGGTAAGGAAGGGGATTGTTTCCTGAGCCGCCCCACGCGTCACTGCTGGTAGTGACCTGCCGGCAGGCCTGAGTGGTCTTTCACCAGGTGCTCCTGATCACGCTCATCCTCGAAACACCCGGATTCCAGGAAGATGTAATCTTTTGGCGCGCGCTTCAGCGGAAACCCCATCTTCCAGGGCCGCGTGAATACTTTGGAATCGTCGATGGTCGCTTGGTAGTTGATCGTGTCCCGATCGATGGGCGTGAACCGCTCCACCACATGCAAGGCATCACTATGGAAATGGCCGGCCATGTCAAACACGCTCTTGTCGTTGTTGTCGGCCACATCGACCACCAGCATGTTGCCTTCCCAGTGGCCCCGCGAATCGCCCATCCACGCGGAATAGTCGGTGGCGTGGCGGCTTCCATCCATAAAGATGAGCCGCCACGCATGCATGTTTTCATGCAGTACCGCAATGAACTGAGGTGTTTCTACGATCTGAAAGCTGAAGTACATGGCGTGCGGGATGCCTTCGTAATGGCAATGGCCGGTCGGGTCGAACTCCATGTGCTGGGTAAGTTGCCTCACCTTCGCCGCCGCCCATGGCTGGTACGGAAGCACGCCGCCCTCGACGACGCCGGTCTTCGATTCGGCCCCCAGGAAAAACCCGCCTGGATGAGGAAGCACCGAATACATGGCTCCGTTGGCTCGAGGCTGCCAGATGCCCTCCAGATCCGGTAAGCCATCGGAAGTCCGCGGCGGCACGTACGCGGTGGTCTGCCCGAAGGCGGGCGCGAGCCACAAAAGCGTCATCCCGCACAGGCCGATTTTCATTTCGAACCTCCACTCTTGGCCGGATACTCGCGCACAAACTCCAGCGGATCGCCTTTGGGCGCCGGCCGGTACTGCGGCTGGATCGCGCGGCCGTTGTCGCCCTCGGTGCACTCCTGCTCGCGCAGTTCGAAGCCGGGTTGGGTATTGCGATGGAGCGGCATCGCGATTTTCCAGGGCTTCGAGTAGGTCTTGGGATCCTCGATGGTCGCCTCGTAGCGGATCGTATCTGGACCAGTCCGCGTGTAGCGCTCGACCACATGCAAGGCGTCGCTATGCGTGTGGCGGGCCGAGTCCAACCACGTCCGGTCGCCCAAATCCGTGACATCGATGACCAGCGTGTCTCCGTCCCAGTGCCCGGATGAATCTCCCATCCACAAGTCGATTCCTTCCAGATGCGGTCGCCCATCGGTGGGAACGAGGCGCTGGTTGTGGAGATACTCGTAGAGGAACACCACCAGGCCGGGCCGCTGGACAATCTGAAACGGAAAGGGCAGGTAGGTGACGCGCGGCACTCCCGGCATGGCGCAGTGTGCGAGGGGATCCACACGATTGGCTTTCTGCTCCCTCTCGAGCGCCTCCGGAAGATAGGGGATCTCGCGGCCTTCGGCAATCTCCGCGACGTCGAAGCCGGCGGCGTTGCGTGTCTCCCAGATCCCTTGAAGGTCCGGCTTGCCATCGCCCGTGTGAGGAGGCGTGTACGGCGCTTGCGCCTTCGTGATCGCCGCGAGCAGAGAGAACGTCAGAGCCGCACGACTCATCATGCGAACGCTCCTAGCCCGGATTCTGTTCTGTTCCCAGGATCATTTGCGTCCCATCGGGAAGCGTCATCGTTTGTGCATTGCCGGTATTCGTGCCGTCCTTGGCGAGATAGCCTTGGATCGTGACCACGGTGCCTGGCTTGACCGTGTCTTTCCGGATGCCACGGCGATAGAGGTTCGCGGCTGAGGCCGTCTCAAATCCCCAATTGACGAGCTTGCCGTCCGCGTTTTTGACGTCGATGTAAATCCACGAATGGGGATTCGTCACATCAAATTTGGTCACCGTGCCCGTCAGCTTGATGGGCTTGTCCTGGTCGTACTCGGCGGCGAAGGAATGGTGCGCCAACGCCGGCAGTGCTGCTAGCCCGAGAAGCATTCCGGCCAGCCGCCAGCCCGAAACTTGACCCACTTGATTATCCCCCTTAAAATCCAATCACTTAGCGGGAATTATACCCCCGGGATGTACCCCTGTCAAGCAGTTGTTCGAGCATGTCGCTGCCACGTGAGAATGTCCTATTTGTGCCAAGTAGAAATGTCCTCTTGACAAGGTCAGGCTGGGAGGGTGCCGGAACCAGGAACCCTCACCATGACACAACGAGACCGGGACCGTTTGGTGGTCCTCAGAAAGGCGCAGAAGAAGCTGACTCGCCAACATCAGGCAGCCAAGGAGTTGGAGATTTCGGCGCGACAAGTGCGGCGGCTGCTGGGCAAACTTCGCGAGCAAGGGGATACGGCCGTGATCCACGGTCTGCGTGGGCGCCCCTCCCAATCGGCGAGTGAGCCAGGAGACGCGCCAGAAGATTGTGCGAGTGGTGTCGCAGGAAATGTATCGAGATTTCGGTCCGACACTGGCGTCGGAATACCTAAGCAAGAAGCACGGGGTGAAGGTCGGCCGCGAGGCGCTGGGGCAGATCATGATGGGAGCGGGATTGTGGCGCTCACGCCGGCAGAGGGTGCAAGCGGCGCACGAATGGAGGCCGCGGAGGAGTTGCCGTGGGGAGATGGTGCAGTGGGACACCAGCGATCACGATTGGCTGGAAGGGCGCGGTCCCAGACTGTACCTGATCCACATGATCGACGACGCGACCAGCGAACTGAGCGCGCGGTTTGTGACCAGCGATTCTACCGAGGAGAATATGCGCATCCCAAAACCTCTGGTGGCGCTTGCGCTACCACCAGAGGGCTAGTTGCCGATGCTTTCTTCGGACCCGTCGTCGCGTCGGCCTTGGGCATCCGCGTGGGCGCGACCCCTCGCGGACGAACTCACCCTAATACCATCCTCTAGAGGATGGTATTAGGGTGAGTTCGTCCGCGAGGGGTCGCGCCCACGCGGATGCCCAAGGCCGACGCGACG
>JAGWQP010000649.1 GCA_028876805.1 Acidobacteriota bacterium
ACTCCTTTTCCTATTTCGAGGTCGTTTCCACGCCCTGGGAGGCGGCCTGCTGCGCCGCCGAGGACGCTCCTTTCACCTTCAAAGCGCTCTGAAAATACTGGGCCGCCTGCGCGCGCTCGCCGGCAGCCATCGACAGCCGCCCCAAATACACCAAGCTCCAGGCTCTCACCTGGGCTTCGGGCTCGGACTCCAGAGTCTGGTTGAAGAGCCGCTCGGCCAGTTCGGGATCTTTCTCGAGGACCGCAATGCGCGCCATCCCATAGTAAGCCGCGGCGTGCATGGTCCGGTTGTCGGTCTCGTCGAGCACGTCCAAATACAACTTCTTGGCCTTCTCCAGATCGCGCGACGTGTATAGACGCTCCGCGTCATCCAACGTCTTGGCCGCTCCCACCAGCGCCGGCGGAGCCGCGCGAGCCGTTACTGTCGCTGTACGCACGGGAGCTTCGGTGGCAAACTCGACCTTGGCGAGGCGAACGTACTCGGTCCCAGTGTCGATCGCGGCCACGAGCGTCGGGTAATAGTAGAGCATGGCCTGTTCCTGTTTTTCGTAAACCGGCAACTGCTCGGCAAAGAACGGCGTCAGAATGTAGCCTTGGCGGAGTGCCTCTTGAACCCCTTCCGGCCTATGATCGAGCCGGGCTTCGACTGCCTTGATAAGCGATTCGGTCGCCAGCAGCAGGAAGTCTTCTTTAAATGAACCGTCCAGTGCCGGCGCTCGCTGTGCTCGCTCGGCCAACGCCTTTTTTCGGTTGAGAATCTCTTGATAGCGCGTCGACAGCGGATCAAGCAGGTAGTGAAGATAGGCATGCCTCACGTCGAAAACGCGGGGTTCGCGAGAGGGCGTCAGGACGATGGTGTATTCATCTCCATAGCTACGAGTCTGGATCTGCTCGGGAGCCCCCAGCAATTCGATAAGGATCTGGAAATGCCGCCCCTTGAAGCCGCTCGTCTGCTGCCTGAGGTACGCGTTCGCCTGGAGCACGGCCTCTGACACGGGTCGATGGTAACGCTCCAGGTATTGTTCAATCGCCGGCTGCGAACGCTTCCAGAGATCCTCGATGTCCGCTTCCCGGTAAAACGCCGCCAGCAGCCCACTCAACGCCTTCATGGAAGCGACGTCCGGAGGAATATCCACGTCGCGCTGCTTGATGGCGAATGTCGGCGGCCCGCTGGCTGTGAGCGCGAAAGAAATGTACTGGCCGAGCTCGAGCGCATCGTTTTTCTGACGGTGGCGCTCGAAGAAGTCTTTGATCGCCGCTAGCGACGGGGTATTCCGCTTCGCCAACTCGGCGCGGATCTGGTCGCGCAGCGGATGATTGTTCGGCGACGAGAGATCGGCGCTGTAGCCGGCCGCGTTGATCGCCGTCATGATGGTGAATAACGTCGGGCTGGCGTCGAGTTGGCCGAGTTCGGTGCCCGCTGCGAACACCGCGGGCGACCAAGCGAACACCGCCAGAACGGATAAAAGGGCAAACCGATGCACGAGGTTCCGCCTTGAGTATCCTCAGTTTACCGTACTCACGCGCCACCGATCTCGGGCGTGACCCGGTCGCCGGGCTTTAAAACAATCTCCGAAGGCAATGCCACGGTGTCGCCCTCCGCGAGACCTTGAGTGATCTCGACTTCAGAAATGCTGGAGAAGCCCGTCGTGACCGCCCGCCGCTCCACCGCATCGCCTGTGAGCAGGAGCACGAAGCTGCCCTCGGCGTCGCGCCGGAGGCTCTCTTTCGGGATGACCAACGCTTTTGGGACCACGGCGGTGCGAATTACGGCGTCCACGTTGGTGCCAGGGATCAATTCGTGCCCCGGGTTTTCGATCGAGCAGATCACTTCTCCGACCTGCCGCGTGCCCAGCGGCTGAATCGACGACGGCGTCCGTTCGACCCGGCCGTCCCACTGCTTGCCGGCCAGCGCCTGCCAGGTGATCGTGACCGGCTGGCCTTCACCGACGCGACCGAGTTCAGGCTCATCCACGTAGACTTGCACGCGAAGCCGGTCGAGCTTGCCCACGTTGGCCAGCAGGTCCCCGGGATTCACATACCCGCCGGTTCGCACCACCAGCCCGTAGATGACGCCGGCCATCGGGGCGCGCACCACGCCTTGGATCGCACGCTGCCGGGCTAAATTCAGGGCCGCCTCGGCGTCCTGCAATCGCGCGCGGGCCGCGGCCACATCGGTTTTACCGACCAGCGACTCCCGGCGGCGCTCCAGGCCCTGGATAGCCGTTAGGGATTGTTCCACCTTCTGGTGGGCTGCCTCCACCTCGACCGCCGTCGCGGCCTGCTCTTTTGCGAGGCGCTGGAGTGCGCCGTAGTCCTTTTGCTCCTGCTGGTACTGGAGCTCGGCCTGCTTCAGACTGCTGTCGATCTCAGCCAGTTCGGCTGGCCGGCCCCCGCCCTCCAGAGCCGAGAGGTTAGCGCGGGCCTCGGCCACGCGCGCCTCCGAAGCCTCAATGTCGGTTTGGAGGGAAGGCTCTCGGATGCTCGCGATTTCCTCATCCCTCGCCACCAGCTGTCCCTCGCGCACGCGAACGCGGCTGAGGATGCCGGAACGCGAGGCGCGAATTGCCTGCCATTCGAAAGGCTCCACCTTGCCGTTGGTTGGCAGTGTGCTGACCAGGGTGATGCGCTTGGCGCGAATGAAGCTGATTTTCGGCGGGGAGGTTTTCCGCAGAATTCCCCACCCGATTACGGCGGCCGCGAGCGCGAGCGCGGTCAGCAACCACTTCTTCAAATTTCGTCTCCCACCTTATCTTAGCTGGCGGAACACGACCGAGGTCTATTTTTGGGACAGCTCGGCGTAAAAAGGATCCACGACTGGAACGCGCGGCATCCACCCCAAGTCGTCGGTCTTGATCTCGGACAGGAGCTGGTCTTTCGGCACACCGTTGCGCACGGCTTCTTTGGCGCGGCTGAGGAAGGTTTCGATCTTCGCCTTGTAGGCCTGGACGTCCGCCTTGGTGAGAACGCCGCCGTTGCCGGGAATGCAAGCGTCGAAATCGAGCTTCAAGATGCTGTCGAGCACGCGCGGCCACTCCGCAAAGCTGCCGCCGCCGGCGTAGTCTGCGAGCGGCCCGGTGGCGCCCGTGGTGACCACATCGCTCACCGCCACGACCTTCAAATCCGGGAAGTACACCACCGAGTCACCGCTGGTATGGGCGCGACCAAAGTGGTCGACTTGAACCTCGATGGCTCCCAAACGCACGGTGTGGCTTGTGCCGGCATAAGTCACAGTCGGCGGCGCGGGCACCGGGTTGGCCCGATAGGTCTCCAGGTTCTTCTTCAGATTCTCGTGCCCAATGATCTCAACGCCAGCCGCCCGGAATTTGTCATTATTTCCGGTGTGATCGGCGTGATGATGGGTCACGATCAGGTACTTGACCGGCAGATTGGAAACCGATTTGACCTGGGCCATCAGATCGTCGTAAACGGTCTCGCCACCCAACTTGCCGTCGACCACGATCAAACCTTCCCCAGTGACGCGCACCTCGGAATTGGCCCCCGCGCCTGCGATCAGGTAAAGACCGGGCTTCACCAACCGGATGGGCTCTACCGGCTGTCGGCCGCCCTTGTTCGGTTGTTGAGCCGGCGCCACGGCCGCGATCGCAGCGCCCAGGGTGAGGCCGAAAACCCTCTTGAGTGCCGTCATGGAACCTCCGCTATCGCGCAGTATATCAGTCTTCGGGCAATTCTCCGGTGTCTTCGGCGCGATTCTCGAACTTGGTTTGGGCGTGCAGAAAAACCAGGTTGACGGTGCCGATTGGACCGTTGCGCTGCTTGGCGATGATCAGTTCGGCCAACCCGCGCAGGTCTTCGCGCTCGCGACGATAGACCTCTTCGCGGAAAATGAAGCCCACCAGATCCGCATCCTGCTCGATCGAGCCGGATTCGCGTAGGTCGCTGAGCTGCGGCCGGTGGTCGCCCTGGCGGTTCTCGACGGCGCGGCTTAACTGCGACAACACCAACATGGGCACGTTCATTTCCTTGGCCAGCAGTTTCATGCCGCGGGAAAGCGCCGTGACTTCTTGGTTGCGGTTCTCGAATCGGCCGCGCCCGGTCATCAACTGCAGGTAGTCTACGATGATCAGCTTCGGGCCCCCGTGCCGCGGGTCTTTGAGGCGCCGCAGCTTCGCGTGCATGTCCATCAAGTGGATGCCGGGGGCGTCGTCGATGTACAGAGGCGCCTCCACCAGTTCGTGCAGGGAATGGTTGAGCTTGCGCCGCTCCTCCTGGTTGAGGTAACCGGCGCGAAACTTCTGGCTGTCCACCCGGGCCGCCGCGCACAGCATGCGGGTGAGCAGCGACTCCTTAGACATTTCCAGCGAAAAAATCGCCACCGTCTGCTTCAGCCTGAGCGCCACGTGCTGGGCGATGTTGAGCGCCAGTGCGGTCTTGCCCATGGAAGGGCGGCCGGCGAGAATGAACAGGTCGCCGCCGTGAAGGCCTCCGGTGTACTCGTCAAACTTCGTGAAGCCGGTGCTGATGCCCTTGATGCGCTTGCTGGGGTCGAGGAAGGCGTTGATGCCGCCATCGTAAGCCTGGAGAATCTCGTCTGCCTTCAGCAGGCCGGCCTTGATGCGCGCTTCACCGAGTTTGAGCAGCGTCTCCTCGGCGCCCGCCAGGATCTCCTCAGGCGCCTCCGCGCCCTCCAGACAGCGGTTCATCATGTGCTGCGAGGCGAAGATGATGCGCCGCAGGATGGCCTTGTCTTTGACGAGGCGGATGTAGCTGTCGACGTTGGGAATCTGCGGCAACCCGTCGTCGAGCGTGACCAGATAGCTCAGCCCGTCACAGGCCTCGAGTTCTGAGAACTTCATCAGCTCGTTAGCGAGCGTGACGCGGTCGATCTTTTCGCTGCGCTCATAGAGGTCACCCATGCGCTTGAAGATGCGCCGGTGTTTTTCCAGGCTGAAGTCGTCCGGCTCGAGCGTACCGGCGACTGGGATGTAAAGGCTGTCGTCGAGCAGGATGGAGCCGAGCACGAACCGCTCGGCGTCGACATTGGTGGGGAGACCTTTTTCGACGCTGCTCGGAGTCGACATTATACTATTGCCTAAAGAAGTAGCTCTAAAGGGTTACGGTGACAAGGCCCTAAAAGACCCAAAAACGTCTCGAGCCGAAAATGTCTGTGGATGCGCGTGGCCCTTTGAACGTCAGCAGATGCACGGTGAATTCAACAGACTCCGCCAGGCGATTCACAGGTTTTTCAAAGCCCTTCGAAAACATTCCGTCTCACCCTTGTTTTAGCACATTCGTCACAAATCGGAGAAACTCAGTCCCATGCCCAGTTGGCTCACCTCACCCACCATGTGGAAAGACATCTTCGCGCTGGCGGCGCCTCTGGTCGAGAAGGTGCTACGCCCCGCAGTGGTGTATCTGTTCTTGGTCGTGCTCTTACGGATCTTCGGCAAGCGGGAACTCGCCCAGCTCAACCCGTTTGATCTCGTGGTGCTGCTCTCACTTTCCAACACCGTGCAAAACGCCATTATCGGTAACGACAACTCGCTGACGGGAGGTTTGGTGGGCGCCTTCACGCTGCTGGCGATCAACTATCTGGTCGTCCGGTTTGTGTTCCGCCACCGGCGGCTGGATCAGCTTCTCCAAGGCAGACCCACGCCGCTCGTCGAGCGGGGCCGCATCATTAAAACGAACCTCGCCCGCGAGTTGCTTACGCGGTCGGAGCTAATGACGGTTCTGCACCGACAGGGTTTCTACGCGCTCGATGAGGTGGAGGAGTGCATCCTGGAACCGGGCGGCACATTTGCAATCAAGCGGAAAGAGCCGCCACCGAGCGAACTCCACTACGCCGATGTAATTCAGCGGCTGGACGCCCTCGACGGCAAGCTTTCGCGGATCGTGAACGGCCCGTCAAATTCCTGAGGAACCTCGCGACAGGCCCACTAACGCCTCGTCTGATTCACCTGAACGATTCGCTTGACAGAGTTCGGCGCCTTGGCTAAGGATAGTACGCATGAAACTTCCTATGGCAGTTCCCGTTGCGTTCGCGGCTTTGTTGAGCGGTGCGCTGGCGTTCGCTCAGGAGCCGGTCACGCCGGCCTCCGATGTCGAGTCTCTGTTCAAGGACAAGAACAAGAAGCTGAACGAGATGAAGCAGGCCGCGTATCACATCGAGAAAGAACTGTTGCAGTGTAATTACTGGGATCAGGCCGACAAGTGGCTGACGGAGCGGTATCTGCAACACAATCCCCTGGTGGCATCCGGGCGGGCCGGCGTAGTGAAGTTCTTCAACAACAATCCGAATCGTCCGCGCGCGGCTAGCTGCGAGAAACTTACGGCCCCGGTAGTTGCGGTCGTGGCCGACGGCGACCTGGTGACGGTAGTTACCGTGGCCAACCGCAAAGACTCCAAAGGCAACCCTTACACGACCACCTGGTTCGACATGTGGCGGATCGTGAACGGCAAAGCCGACGAACACTGGGATCCGCAGACCAAACCGTAGGTGTCGGGAAACCGGCTCCACCCCGCGGCCACTACGGCCCCATCGCGCGGCTGGTCGCGAACGATACCCCAAGGAGAGCCGACGGTGGCATAAGGCTCCGCCTTGTGTCCTGCCTACGGCGCGCTCGTGTTCTGCCACCGAACCTTGAGGCGCCGCGCGCTACCCAGTAGCCCTGAGCGAGCTAGATGAGAGCCGACGGCCGCCGTGTCCAGGGACTGCCGTTTTTTTGCGACACGGTTTCCAGGTCCTTCACGTAGGCACCGGCCTGCGTCAGGATGTGGTGCAGATCGTTACCGATGCTGATGAAAGGGAAGCCTTTTTCCAAGAATTCGCCGACGCGGGAGGTTCCGAACAGGAACAGGCCCAGGATGACGTTGTTGCGCTTCGCAGCTCGCCGAAGCTTATCGGTGGCGGCGCCCAACTCCGGCGACGTGTACATGTCGGGAAATTTGTATTTTTCGTACAGTCCCATCGACATGCACAGGTTGTTCTGGCCGAGGAAGAGGAGGTCCACACCCGCCACCGCTGCGATCTCGTCGATATTCTTGATGCAGGAATCGGTCTCGACCTGGAGCGCTAGGATCACATTGTCGTTGGCTGCGCCGGCGTAGCCGAGCAGACCGGCCCGGTTCATGCTGCGTTGCGGGAAGTAGACCGATCGCGTTCCAGCGGTCGGATAACGGGCGCAACTGACCGCTTGACGCGCTTCGTCGGCGCTGTTGATATAAGGGACGAGCACGCCGTCGGCGCCCATGTCGAGCGCTTGCTGGATGCCACCGCGGTCGTGATATCCCTGGACGCGCACCATCGACTTGGCTCCGCCATTCGCGATTCCGGCCAGCATCGCCGATAGTTCGAGATTGCCCATCGCCGTGCTGCGTGTCCACTAGCAGCCAGTCATAGCCGCTATGGGCCAGCTGCTCGGCAACCGTCGGGCTGTGCGAGTTCAGGAACAGCCCCATCTTCGGCTTTCCTTCGCGCAGTTGCTTCTTAAACTCAGCTCCTGTGAGCGCTTCACTCATTCGGTATTTCTCCTGGATCCCGGACAGGCCCACGGCCAGCCGGCGGGTGTCTGGTTCGGGGAATTCCCTGGGGGCATCCCGACCTCATGAAAGTATACAACGATACGAAATCGAGCCCAGGCGAAGCGGGAAGTTCTCGACCAACGGGTCTCTCCGGGGCATCTCGAAGTTCGCAGTGATGCCTTGAAATGCTCAAATGGAGGATGCCTGTCCCACGAATGAAGAGTTTGGGGTTTGGTCTAGGGATTGCACACACGGAGAAACTGGGGGTAGAAAGGAGCGCTGATTTCTATGGAAGACCGGACGAATGAATACGAAAGCAGTACTTGGCGCCAGTGGCATACGCCCGTGATCCTCGCGATTGCGGTAGTGCTGCTGGTCAGTAACATCTACTTCTATTGGGACCACCATCAGCTCCAACAGCGATTGCGCCGGATCCAAAATTCGGTCGAATCGGACCTCCAAACGCTTCGCGAGAACACGGCATCCTCCGCGCAAACGACGGCCAAGACGCTGGAGGAGTTACGCACTCAACTCGACGACGAGCGCGGACGGGCCATGCAGGCGGCCAACCAGGCGGCCCGAAACGCACGGCGACACGCCGATGAACTGGCGACCAAGATTCAGACTGAACACGCAAAGGCTCAGGAACAGGTGGCGAGCGCCCTGGGAGAAGTGAAGGAGGTTGCCAGCACCAGAATCGCGGAGGTCGCCGGCCACGTCAACACGGTCGATACGCAGGTGGCACAAGCCCGCTCCGAGCTGGACAAGACTGTGGCGGAGCTCCGAAGCGTGCGGGGCGACCTGGGCGTGCAGAGCGGTTTGATCGCAACCAACACAAAGGAACTAGCGGCTTTACGGGCATTGGGAGAACGCAACTACGTAGAATTCAATCTGGCGAAGACCAACAAGCCGCAGCGCGTTGGAGCCATCAATGTGGTGCTCCGGAAGGCCGATCCGAAGCGGAGCCGTTTCACCATTGACGTAATCGCCGACGATAAGAAGGTCGAGAAGAAAGACAGGACCATCAACGAGCCGGTGCAGTTCTATGTTTCGCGCGCGCGCCAGCCGTACGAACTGGTGGTCAACGAGGTTCAGAAGGACCGCATCGTCGGTTATCTGGCGGTGCCCAAGGTTGAGACCGCGTCCCGCTAAATCCGTCTCGAACGAGGCCGGTCTTGAGGCCCGCCGCTCCCTACCTGGTGGGAACCGCCTCTGGTCTTTCCTGGCGCAGTTGGGGGAATAACTTGACCCAGGCCGCCACGACCGCCATGGTACCGAGACCGCCGAGGATCACGGCCGGCACGGTTCCAAACCATTGCGCGGTGATTCCGGATTCGAACTGCCCCATTTCATTGGAGGCTCCGATGAACATCGTGTTCACGGCACTGACGCGGCCCCTCATGTGGTCCGGGGTTCCCAGCTGCACCATGGTCGAGCGCACCACCACGCTGACCATGTCACAGGCGCCGGCAAACGCCAATGCCACCAGAGAGACAGCCATGCTGCGCGACACGCCAAAAACCACTGTGAACAGCCCGAAGCCGAACACGCACCACAACATGAGCCCTCCCTGGCGGCGGCCGAGCGGGCGGTGCGCCAGCACTAGTGCCGTCAACACGGCGCCGACGCCGGGCGCGCAGCGCAGAAGTCCCAGGCCGGTCTCGCCGACGTAGAGGACGTCACTAGCGTAGACCGGCAGCAGGGCCACGGCTCCGCCGAGCAGCACGGCGAACAGGTCGAGCGAGATCGCGCCCAGGATCAGCTTGTTGCTCCAGAGGTATTTGAAGCCCTCCAGCACCATTTCCGGCGCCACCGCCCGTGGCGGCCGGGTCACCGGCGTCCGTCGAATGCGCGAGGTCAATACCAGGGCGGCCAGATAAGCGACCACGGCCAACGCGTAGACCACGGCCGGGCTGTGGCTGAAGCTGTAGAGCAAGCCGCCGGCAATCGGCCCCACGATGGTCGCGGTGCGGAACGTGGACGAGCTCCAGGCTACCGAGTTGGGGAAGTGTCGTTCGGCCACCAGAGTGGGCAGCAACGCCTGAGCGGCGGGCTGGCTGAAAGCACGTGCGGCTCCGTTCAACAGCAGAATCAGATAAATAGGATAAACCCGCTGAACGCCGCGAACGGTGAAGGCCAGCAGCAGCAGAGAAGCGGTGGAAAGCCCGCCCAGACAGGCCAGCAGGATGGTCCGCCGCGGGATGCGGTCAGCGGCGTGTCCGGCGACCAGAAACAGCAGGATTCCCGGAAGAAACTGAGCCAACCCGACAAAACCTAGGTCGAGCGGCTGGCGGGTCAGCTCGTAGACCTGCCAGCCCACTGCCACGGCTTGCATCTCCGAAGACAGAACGGAAAGTATACGATAGCCGATGAAGTAGCGGAAATCCGGGTACCGGAATGCCGCTCGGGAATCGGACGCAGGGGTTCCCATTCGGAGAGCTTTCCTGTAGTTTCCCACAGCCCACACTATTTCATGCAACTCGGAGGCGGCACTCGTCGTTAGCAATAACATGGACAACTTGGTGGCCGATATTCGATACGCGTGGCGGATGCTGCACCATAACCGGGGGTTCACGGCCATCGCGGTCTCGGCCCTGGCACTGGGCATCGGCGCCAATTCTGCCATATTCACCGTAGTCAACGCGGTCCTATTGCAACCGCTCGCTTACCCGCGTCCGGACCGCATCATGAGGCTCGGCCGCAAGTATCCCAACGGTACGGGCGATTCGAATTCGATCCCCAAGTATATGGTGTGGCGGCAGAACCATGTCTTCGAGTCCATGGCCCTGTACGACGGGACGGGGTTGGGCGCGAGTTTGGGCGCCGATGATCGGGCCGAACCGGTGGCTACGGCGCATGTCTCCCGGGAATATTTCAAAGTCTTCGGCGTGCCCCCTTTGAAAGGCCGGACTTTCACTGAGACTGAGGATCTGCCAAACGGCCCTCTGGTGGCCATCCTCAGTTACCACGTGTGGCAGTCGCGTTTGGGAGGGGACCCGGCCGCCATCGGACGGGTCATCAAGTTGAACGGCGAGCCGCGCACGGTGGTCGGCATCATGCCCCGGACCTTCCGCTCCGATCCCGATGCGCCCGACACCGATGTCTGGATTCCTCTCGAGGCCGATCCCAACAGCACCAACCAGGGGCATTACCTGCGGGTGGCCGCCCGCCTGAAGCCGGGAGTCAGCCGGGCGGCGGCCGAGGCCGAGATGAGAGTCGTGGGTGAGCAGTTCCGAAAAGCGTTCCCGAAATGGATGGATCCCAACGAGAGCGTGGCGGTAATCCCGATGCGCGACGCCGTGGTGAGGGACGTGCGAACGGCACTCTACGTGCTCGCTGGCGCCGTCGGATTCGTTCTGCTAATCGCCTGCGCCAATGTGGCCAACCTGCTGCTGGCCCGTGCTGCTGGGCGGCAGCGGGAAATGGCGGTCCGAGCCGCCATTGGCGCCAACCGCGGGCAAGTCTTCCGGCAGTTGTTGACGGAAAGCATTCTGCTGGCGGGCTTGGGCGGCGTCGTTGGTTTTGCGCTTGGCGCCTGGGGTGTCCGGGTGTTGCTGGCGCTGGTACCCGGAAATATCCCTCGGCTCACCGATCTCAATGGCATGCGCGTCTCGCTGCCGGCGGTCGATTGGCGCGTGGCCGCATTCACCATCGGGCTAGCGTTGCTGACCGGAGTCTTATTCGGCCTTTTCCCGGCGCTGCACGTTTCCAATCCGGATCTCTCCTCGGCATTGAAGGAAGGCGGCGGCCGGTCCGGCACCGGCCTCCGGCACGGCCGTGCCCGTGCGGTGCTGGTAGTGGCCGAGGTGGCGTTGGCTCTGGTTCTTCTCACGGGGGCGGCGTTGCTGATCCGGACTTTCGTCGGCCTGCGCACGGTGAATCCGGGATTTGACGCGCACAATGTGCTCACGATGCAAACGTCTATGGCGGGTGGCACTTATTCCACCACCGCCAAAGTCGATCACTTTGTGACTCAGGTGGCGAGGCGGATCGAGAGCTTGCCCGCCGTCGAGGCCGCGGCTTCTGCGGTCACGCTACCGGTCACAAATGAGATCGATCTGCCGTTTTCGATCGCCGGTAAACCTTCGGCCAAGGGCGAGTATAATGGCGATGAACAATGGCGGTTTGTCTCGCCGCACTATTTCACGGTATTCCGGATTCCCCTATTGCGCGGCCGCACCTTCAGCGAGACCGATAGCGAACACTCCGCGCACATCGTCATAATTAATGATGCAATGGCGCGAAAGTACTGGCCGAAGGAAGATCCCGTCGGGCACGTGATCACCATCGGCAAGGGCTTGGGCCCGCAGTTCGACGACCCGCTGCGCGAGATCGTTGGGGTGGTCGGCAGTGTGCGCGAAACGGGATTGAGTGAGGCCGAGGTCGGTGTCATGTACATTCCGCAGAGCCAAGTGCCGGAAGGGCTGACCACGCTCGCCAACTCGGTCATCCCGTTGTCGTGGGCGGTCCGCACGCGCCTCGATCCGATGAGCCTGCGCGTGGCGGTCGAGCGCGAGTTTCACGCTCTCGATGGGCTGCTGCCGGTGGCGCGCGAGCGGCCGATGGAGCAAGTCGTCGCCCAAAGCGTCGCCCGCCAGAGCTTCACCATGCTGCTTCTGAACTTGTTTGCGGCAATTGCGGTGTTGCTCGCAGCCATCGGCATCTACGGTCTGATGTCCTACTCGGTCGAGCAGCGCACGCAGGAAATCGGGATCCGTATGGCCTTGGGAGCCGGTCGGCCGCACATGGTCAAACTCGTGCTAGCACAGGGATTCCGGCTGACCGCGGCCGGCGTGATCCTCGGACTGGCCATCGGCTACGGGCTTACGCGCGTGCTGGCCACGCTCCTGTTCGGAGTGAAGGCGAACGATCCGGTGACCTTCACTGTGGTGGGGGTGACCCTGACCCTGGTCGCGCTGGCGGCCACCTACTTGCCCGCGCGGCGTGCCGCGGGCGTCGATCCGGTCGAAGCACTACGCTGCCAGTGAACGTACAATTGGGGGGATGGACTGGCAACTGGACGCTTCCGAGGCACGCGTGCTGGGGTCTCTGCTAGAGAAGGAAATCGTTACCCCCGACTACTACCCGTTGTCGCTGAACGCGCTGGTGAACGCGTGCAACCAGAAATCCAACCGCGATCCGGTGGTGTCCTACGACGAGGATACCGTGGAGCGCGCGCTTGCCGGGCTGCGCGCCAAAGGCCTGGCCGTGCGCATCACCGGCGGCGACAGCCGCGTGCCCAAGCACGGCCAGCGTTTCACCGAGGCCTTGAATCTGGGACGCCGCGAAACGGCCCTGCTGTGCGTGCTGATGCTGCGAGGCGCGCAGACCGTGGGCGAGCTTCGTGGCCACAGCGAGCGTATGTATACCTTCGAAGATCTGGAAGGCGTCGAAAGCACGCTGAACAGCCTTGCCGAGCAAGGGATGGTGAAGAAATTGCCGCGCCAGGCCGGGTCGCGGGAACCCCGCTGGGCCCACCTGTTGTCGGCAGACGAGGGCGTCACCGAGGAAGACACGCCGGAAGCGGCGCCGGTAGCCGCCGCCGCGTCGCGCGGCCCGACCCCGGAGGAACGCATCGCCACGCTCGAGCGCGACCTGGTTGAGTTGCGGCGCGAGTTCGACGAGTTTCGAATGAGGTTTGAATGAAGATTCTCGTTGGTCTCCTATTCTGCTATGCGATCCAGGCCGCGACGCTGCGTTATTGGGTCGAGCCATGCGACAAACCCGCGAGCGGGTGCCACGCGGGAGACTCCGAGCTGGCCGAGTGGGCCGTCCAAGCCTGGCAGGCCGCCTCCGCCGGCGAACTTACCTTCGAGAAGGTGGCTGACGAACAAAAGGCTCACATCCGCGTCCATTGGGCCAATGGAAACCAGGGGCTCTACGGCGAGACCGAGCCCATCCTGGTCGAGGGTGTGCGTGGGGCCGTGGTGTACGTCCTGCCGGCGGCCGGCGCCAACGGAGACGCCCTCATGCGCGACGCGATTGTGTATCTGACCTGCCTGCACGAAACCGGTCACGCGCTCGGTCTGGCGCACACGGCCGCCTTCGCCGATATCATGTACAGCTTCACCTACGGCGGCGACATACCGGAATACTTCGGCCGCTACCGGCGGCTGCTGACCTCGCGCGCGGACATTCGCAAACACCCCGGCATGTCGGACGCCGACCGCCAGCGCCTGATGGCGCTGTATCGATAAACCGCCCCGACCTCGTCCGACAGCGACACAACCCAATCACGCCGGAGTGCCGGCCAAAAACCGTCGAGTCACCTGAACCGAGCGAGCGCCCGGTAACTCTGTTTTCTGAGGAGCGGAGCTGATCCTCAAATGGGCATGGCCACCCAAAACCAATCGACACCAACCGCGGCAGTGGCCGCCAAATCCATCCGCCCCGCCTCGCCTGAGGGTAAGACCGCGTCCCGCGTTAATGCTCTGAAAACCAGCCTCGCCGCCCGATTGTGCGCGATCCCCGGTAACGACTCCGAAGAGCTCCAAGCCCTCGGCTGGATGCCACGACTCGTTAGAGCCGGCCAGCGCCCACCAACGCTTTCTGATCGACTCTCATCGACGCCGATTGGCGATTCCGCCGTCTCGGATCTCGAGGCGCCGCCTGAACCAACCGCCAGGGCCCAAGGACTCCCTTCGCGGCTTGAATGAGGATGGTTCGCTCGATGAGGTCTTCGATTCGCTCCCGACCGGGCGTTCTCACCACTACCGCCCTGACCTGGTTGCTACGCCTCCCGGTGGCAGCGTGGCCAGCCTCAAGCACGCCCCAACTCCTTGAAGAGCCGCGCGGTGTCCTCAAAATCGCTTTCGTTTTTTTTAACCCTTCCTGGGCGCGAAGCTCCGCCCCGCACGCCGGCTGGTCGCCGGGCGTCAGCGCCATTGCTGATCCGGGCCTTGTGTGGTAGAGTCCCGAGGCATGCAGAGTCTGATGCGATGCGCCGTGATCTTCTTCGCGACCGGGAGCAGTTGGGCTTTCCAGCCGCTTTCCGGTCTGACGGCCGACTGGCCTTCTTACAACGGCGATTACAGGTCCTCGCGGTTTTCCGAGCTGACCGAGATCACCCCGAAGAATGTCACCAATTTGCGGCAGGTGTGCTCCTATGCGCTCGGCGAGAGCGAGACCTTCGAGAGCAGCCTGGTGGCCGCAAGCGGGGCGCTCTATTTCACCACCTCCGAGTACACCTACGCCATCGACGCGGCAAGCTGTCAGCTACGGTGGCGTATGCGACATTCCCTCGAGGCACCGGGGGGCACCGTGCGCGGAGTGGCGATCGCGAAGGATCGATTGTTTCGAGGATTCCGCGACGGCACACTGATCGCCTACAACACCTCTACCGGTAAGCAGATCTGGGCGACGAAGCTCGAGGAGGCGGATGGCAAGGCGGCCACGATCGCCGCATCGCCGGTCGCCTGGAACGGCATGGTCTTTATTGGCACGTCCGGCGCCGAAAGAGCCTGCGCCTGCATCGTGGCCGGCCTGGACGCCGGCACCGGACGAGTGGTCTGGACCTTTTCTTTGGTGCCCACCGGCAAAGCTCGCGGTGCGGAGACCTGGCCGAAAGGAGTCCGCGTCGGAGGCGGTTCGGTGTGGACGAGCATGACGCTTGACCCGGATTCCGGCGAGTTGTATGTGCCCACGGGAAACCCCGGCCCGGATTTCTCGGGTGAATACCGTCCGGGTACGAACCTGTTTACCGGCTCGATTGTCGTGCTCGACGCGAAGACCGGCACGCTGCGGACGTGGTATCAGCTCGTCCCGCACGATACTCACGACTGGGATGTCGCGGCCGCCCCGGCTCTGATTCTCACGAAGTCGGGCCGCCGCCGCGCGATGGCCGCCGGCAAAGACGGGTACCTCCATGCGATCGACATCGCGGCCGGGAAAATCGCGTGGAAGACCCCGGTCACGACCATCGAAAACATCGACGCTCCCGTGACCACCGAAGGGACGCATTTTTGCCCGGGAACCGCGGGCGGCGTGCTGTGGAACGGGCCGGCCTACTCCCCACAGACGAATCTCATCTACGTGAACAGCGTCGACTGGTGCACGACCTTGAAGATCGATACCAAACTGCCGACTTTCCAGCCTGGGCGGAACTTCCTCGGCTCGGCTAACGCGTTTGGCGAGAAAGACGCCCGGAAACTGGGCTGGCTCACGGCGGTCGATGCGGATGGCGGCGGTGTCCGGTGGCGTTATGGGGCGGCAACGCCGATGGTCGCCGGAATCGTAGCGACCGCGAGCGGGTTGGTGTTGACGGCAGACCTCAACGGCGATTTTCTCGTCTTCGAGGGGTCGGCCGGGAAGTTGCTGGACCGGGTCGCGACCCAGCAGCCGGGCGGGGGCGGAGTGATCACGTATCAAGCAGGCGGGAAACAGCGGATCGCGATCGCCAACGGCCTTCAGGACCGAATTCTGGGTACTCAAGGGCAGCCGCAAGTCCTGGTGTTTGGCTTGTAGGGTGCCGATTGACTCAGGGAAAACTCCGCTATCATGTCTGAATGCCTCTCCACCCGCAAGCGAAAGCGATTTTAGAAGCGCTGGCGGCCGAAGGCGGCAAACCGATCGAGGAGATGAGCCCTCAGGAAGTGCGCGCCAGCCGTGCCCAGAATGCAGAAGCGATGGCGGCGATGGCCGAGCCGGAGCAGCCGGTGGCCCGCGTTGAGAAACGGTCGATTCCGGGGCCTGGTGGGCCGATCCCAGTACGCATCTACTGGCCCCTCGCCGGCCAATCGCTGCCGGCCCTGGTCTATCTGCACGGCGGCGGCTGGGTGTTCGGGAACATCGACAGCGTCGACCGCAACTGCCGCGTGCTGGCGAATTCGGCGCAATGCGTTGTAGTCAATGTCGAGTACCGGCTGGCACCAGAGAACAAATTTCCCGCCCCCGCCGAGGACGCATACGCCGCAGTCACGCACGTGGCTGAGCACGCGTTCGAGTTCGATATCGACGCTCGCCAGATCGCCATAGGCGGCGATAGTGCGGGTGGCAACCTTGCCACCGTCGCCTGTTTGATGGCGCGCGACCGGGGCGGGGCACCGCTGGTGTTTCAGCTCCTGGTCTACCCGGTCACTGACTACGACGACAACCGGCCGTCTGTCGAGGAGAACGAAGGCTACCTACTGACACGGAAAGTCATGCAGTATTTCTGGGGACACTACGTTGCGAGTCCGGAACAAGGCCGCCACTCCTACGCCTCCCCGATCAATGCCGAGGACCTCGCTGGGCTGCCGCCGGCGATGGTGATTACCGCAGAGTGCGACCCGCTACGCGACCAGGGAGAAGCCTACGCGCGCCGCCTTCAGGAGGCCGGCGTGCCGGTGATGCTAAAGCGATACGCAGGAGCGATTCACGTCTTTTTCCAGATGGGCGCGGTGATCGATTCGGGCCGGGAAGCTGTCGCCGACGCCGCCAGCGCTTTGCGGAACGCGTTTGCGGCCAGCATGCGAGCGCCGGCGTGAGCCGGCTCGTGCTGGCGGCCCCTGCCATCCTGGTGATGGCTTGCTGCAGCTCCGATACGCGGAAACCTGCTCCAGAGCCGGTTCAGAAAGCGGACATCCGCAAACCGAAAAACGAAACGCGCCGTTTCCCGTCGGCCGGCCAGGTGGATACCACAGTCGTCGACAACCATCTTCTGGGGAAGGGGTTCATGCCCGGCGGCACGATTGCCCACTACAGAAGAGGGGCAACCCAATACGACCTGTTCGTCGCGGAGTTTCCTTCCTCCACCGATGCTTCGATCGCTTTGGCCAATTGGGAAATGTCCCTTCAGGGTGCCAAGCTGATCCCTACGTTCGGCGGCTATTTCGGCACCGATCGCGGACTTCCGGTTTTCGTGTTTCCGAAGGACACCTGGCTCGCTGGCGTGGTGGGGCTGGCGCAGAAAGAAGCGGATTTCGAGGCGCGCGTCCTGGCGGCGCGGCTCAACTGAAAAATCGCACCTTCACTCAGTGGATCTTGCGATCGGGAGCGCCGCCCAAGGCGCGCTGAAACACCTCACTGACCTCGGCGGCGGTCCAGGGCTTGGGGAGCATCTCGTCGAAACCGTACTGACGAAAGTCAGACATGACCGGCGCATCCGAGTACCCGCTGGTCACGATCAGGGTCGCCGAAGGGTCCAATTCCCGCAGCTTTGCCGCCGCCTCCATACCTCCCATGCCGCCGCGGACCGTCAGGTCCAGCAGGACGGCGTCGAAGTCGCGGCCGGCAGCCTGCGCGGATCCGTAGAGCGCGATCGCCTCGGCTCCTTCGCGCACACACTCGACGTCGTAGCCGAGCGAAGTCAGAAGGCTGCGCAGCAATTCCCGCAGCGTCGCCTCATCGTCCATGACCAGCAATCGGCCGGCGCCGGTATGGAGCACCGCATCCCTCACGGGATGTGGTGCCGGGCTGGCCGCCGAGGCCGGCAGATCCACCACGATCGCGGTCCCCTCGCCGGGCTGTGACGCAACGGAAATGTGGCCGCCATGTTTGGAAACGATCGCATAGGTGGTCGCCAGCCCCAGTCCGCTTCCAGCCGGCTTGGTCGTGAAGTACGGATCGAAGATTCGAGGCAGCGCTTCGGCGGAGATTCCACAGCCATAATCGCGCACCGAGATCCGCACGCGGTCTTCGGGAATGCCGGGCAGGGATCCGGCGACATTGGTCGCCAACACCTCGATAATGCCGCCCTGCGACGTGGCCTGCCGGGCATTGAGGAGGATGTTGTGGAGCACCTGGCTGATCTGGCCTCGATCGGCTTCGACTGGCCAGAGGTCTTCGGCGATCTCGACATTGATGCTGACGGGCGCGCCGGCGCGGGTGAGGTTGACGGATTCCCGGATGAGTTCAACGAGCGAAACTACGCGCCGCACGGGTGCGCCGCCTTTGGCAAAAGTCAGCAGCTGCGAAGA
>JAGWQP010000650.1 GCA_028876805.1 Acidobacteriota bacterium
CGGATCACCCCCAAGCCGCCGCGGCCGGGCGGCGTGGAAATGGCGACGATGGTATCGGTGACCGACACGGACACAGGCCGGCGGAGCCGCCGGGTTAGTGGCGGGTGTCTCGGGAGCGGGGCCTGTCGCGGCGCGGTCCGTCGCGGCGTGGTCCGTCACGACGCGGGCCGTCGCGTCGGGGCTCGCCGCCTCCACCGCGCCGTGGTTCAGGCAGGGGGGGCAGATCGGGGATGCTCGCCATTCCGGCCGGGTAAACCACCACTTGACGGGATGGGCCTGTGCCGATGCTCTCACTCCGCACGGCAGGCTCGGTTCGCAACGCCAGATGAATCACACGGCGCTCCCGGCTGTTCATCGGATTGAAGCGGAAGGGAACTCCGGTTCGTTTTACTTTGTCGGCCGCGGTGGTGGCGCTCAGCCGCAATTCTTCGATGCGCAGCAGGCGGTAGTCATTGGCGTCGAAGGAAATTCGCGAGTGGTCCTCGGAAGGCACCCGCAGCATCTCCATGGTGACGTGCTCCAGTGCCAGGAGCAGCTCGGCGCGGTTGGCCAGCAATCGATCGACATCGGGACCAGTGAATTTCACCACCACATCGGGTGTTTCGAAATCGTCTGCCGCTGGTTCCGCGTCGTGAACTTCGTACTTCAGATGAAATCCTCCGTCCTGGAGAAGGGGTCGCAAAAAGCCGTCGACTTGCACGGCGATCGAGGCGACAGAATATTTTCGCTCAGTCACGGGCTACTTCCTGCCGTTCTTTTTTTTCGGTGGCGGCTGCACGGAACGGGAGGCTTCGACGGCTACCTCGGTGCGATTGAAGAACCATTGTTGTCCGATGCTCACCAAATTTCCGGTCAAGTAGTATAACACTAGCCCGCTTGGGAAATTGTAGAACATGAAGCCGAAGATCAGCGGCATGAACATCATCATGCGCTGCTGGTTGGGATCGACACCCGGCGTCGGCATCATCTTCTGGGTCAGGAACTGGGTCACAATCATGGCCACCGGCAGGATCTTGATTGGTAAGTGTTCGGGCTGCGAAAGATCGGTGACCCACAGCCAGTGGGCGCCGCGCATTTCCACAGCCACTTGGAAGACCCGGTAGAACGGGATGATCAGCAGCAGCGAAATCAGCGTTGGCAGGCATCCTCCCATAGGGTTCACGCCGTGCTTCTTGTATAAGGCCATGGTTTCCTGCTGCTGCTCGGCTTTGCGCGGGTCGTTGAACTTGAGGTTCTTGTACTTCTGGGCAATCTGGTCGACCTGCGGCTTGAGCGCCTGCATCTTGCGCATCGACTTCATGCTCGTGAGGCGCAGCGGGAACATCACGATGTAGATGATGATCGTCACCAGCACGATCGACCAGCCGAAGTTGTGAACAAAGGCGTCGTTCAAGAAGTTGACAGCGAGGAACAGCGGTTTGGCAATGATGGAAAGCCAGCCGAAGTCCACCACCGCTTCCAGCTTGGGATTGATTCGCTTCAGCAGATCCAAGTCTTTGGGCCCCACGAACAGCGAGAAGCGGTTGGCGGGGCTAGCGGAGACGGCCGTGCCCGGAAAGGGCACGGTCTTCTCGTCCAATAGCGTGCGCACCGTATCGCTGAAGGTCATCACCTGCATGGTGTTGCCGGCTTCGGGAAGGAAGACCGCGGCAAAGTACGTGTCGGCGATGCCGGCGAATGAGAAATCTCCGCTGGAGGTGATGGGGCCGTCCTTGGCGTCTTTGGCTTTCTGCTCTTCCAGCTTGTTGTCGGGTGTGTTGAAGTATAGCGTCTTTTGAGCACCGGATGGATTGGCTACGGTGAGATCACCGAACCCGCCGCGCCACTGGATCAGGTTTGGGATCGGCCTGCCGTCCACGGTGACCTGCGAGCTCACGTGCGAAAGATAGCTGTTCTTTTCAAACCGGAACGTTTTGTGAACGACGGTGTGGCCGTCGGAATACTCGAAAGAAACGCCCAGC